>CALWZU010000015.1 GCA_944386095.1 uncultured Clostridia bacterium
CAAAAACCGCCGCCGTCAAAAGCAGGAAAAAAATCCCTCCATACAGCCACACACTGGATTGTACCTCGTCTCCCCTGGCAATTTCCTGAACCAGGCCCAAAAGAAAAAGGGCGATCAGACCCCAGGCGCTTTTCAGGCTCTTGGTCAGCACCATGGAAAAGGCGCATCGCAGACCCTTTTCCTCCTTTTCAGGCAAAAGCTGCTCCATTGTTTTTTCATCCATGGCTTTCGCCTCCCTGTTTTGATAAAAAGGCCTCCTGAGGGCCCTTCCCGTCCAAGGCCTCCGGCTCTTCTGTCTGCGCTTTCCTTGCTTTTCCCACGATCTTTTGCAGAGAATCCGCGATTTCCCAGGCAGTCTCCTCCTTTAAAAACCGGATGGTCACCTCGCCTCCCGCCGTGGTGACGATAACCTTTGACAGCCCGTACAGCCTTTCGATGGGGCCGCTTTTCACGGTGATCTGATGGATCCGTTCCACAGGCACCATATCCGTTTTCGTAAAAATCAAACCTTCCCGTACCAAAAGCTTGTCCGGCTGTATGCTGTAGCCGTAGCTGTTATAGCGGATCAAAGATGAGATCAGCACCCAGGCGCAATAAAGAGCAAAAACGACCCCCGCCGGCAGTCTCAGCCAGGAAGGTATTTCCTGGACGAAATAGCCCAGCGCCGCCAGAACGCCTCCAAGAATCAGTATCCCCGCCGCATTTGCGGACAGCATGCAGCCAAGAGCGCTTCTGGGCAGAGCCAGTCCTTCTTCTGCTTCCTTTATTTGTTTTTCCTCCATATCGTATGCTCCTTATTTTATAATCAAAACAATCAAGAAAACCCCTATTTAATAGGCCAGGATCCGGCACCCCTCTTCGGTGACCGCCACCGTTACCTCCCACTGGGCAGAAGGCTTGCCATCGGCTGTATAAACGGTCCATCCGTTGCTTTCATCCACAAACACCTCCGGGCCGCCCTGATTGATCATGGGTTCAATGGTAAAAACCATCCCCGGCGCCATGATCATCTCCGTCCCCCTTTTGGTGGTAAAGCCTACCCAGGGATCCTCATGAAAGGCCAGGCCCACACCGTGACCTCCGATTTCCTCTACCACGGTATAGCCGTTTTTCACAGCGTGTTCATGGACGGCGGCGCCCATATCCCCCAGAAAGCTCCAGGGCTTCACCGCTTCTACGCCGATCCTCACACATTCCCTGGCCACCTCCACAAGGCGCTTTTTTTCCTCACTGACCCTTCCGATGCAAAACATCCTGGAGGAATCCGAATAATACCCCTTGTAGATCGTGGATACGTCTACATTGATAATATCTCCTTCCCGCAAAACGCACTCCTCCGATGGAATGCCATGACAAACCTGGTCATTGACCGAAGTGCACACGCTTTTGGGAAAGCCCTCGTAGCCAAGAGGAGCGGGAACGCCTCCCAGTTCGCCGGTTTTCTGAAATACCCATTGATCGATCTGCCGGGTGCTTACGCCTTCCCGGATCCTTTGGGAGACATAATCCAAAACGGCGATATTGATCCTGCCGCTTTCCTCGATCCCCTGAAGCTGCGCCGGATTTTTGATGATCCGCCTGGGCGGCGTAATATATTTTTTTCGCATCAGCTCTCCGATTTTCTCATCAAAGGCTCTGTGGCACCTTTCATAGGCTCTTCCGCTTCCGCACCAGCAAAGCTCTTCTCTTTCCTTTTCCTTCATTGCGACGCCCTCCTATCCGCTCTTTTCCGCTTCAAAGACCGTCCCGGCAAAGGATTCTCTCATGCCAAACAAAAATGCCCCTTTGTCTGTACAGCTTCATTGTAACACGTCCCTGACCAAAAGCAATAGCCGCAAAAGGCAGCCCTCCCCCGCCCCGGCCCTCAAAACCCCTGACATAAAAAGGACAGGCTGCATTTTCTTTTTCATCTTCCCCTCCGCCTTCTTTTCTAAAAAAGGCTTTGGTGCTACAATATACCCAGAGGATTTCTTATAAATAAAGGAGGAATATATCGTGCGGCTTCTTGTGGTAGAAGACGAAAAAGACATGAACCGGCTGATCGTCAAAACCCTCCAGCAGGCAGGCTATACCGTAGACAGCTGCCTTGACGGGCTTGAAGCGATGGACTATCTGGACAGCGCCGACTATGACGGCCTCATCCTGGATGTGATGCTTCCCGGCAAAAACGGCCATGAAATCATCACCTCCCTCCGGCAGAAAAAAAACGCCCTCCCCGTTCTGTTTTTATCCGCCAGAGACAGTGTGGCCGACCGGATCGAGGGCTTGGATCTGGGGGCCGACGATTATCTGGTCAAGCCTTTTGATTTCGACGAGCTCCTGGCCAGGATCCGGGCCATGACCAGAAAGTATACCCCGGTCAAAAGCACCCTTCTCAGCCTTGGAGATCTTTCTTTGGACACGAAAACCCACGCCGTCACCAGAGCCGGAAAGGAAATCCGGCTTTCCGCAAAGGAATACAGCATCCTGGAATACATGCTCCGCAATCAGGGCGTTGTGCTTTCCCGGGAAAGGCTGGAAAACAGCATGTGGAATTTCGATTACAGCGGCGGCTCCAATGTGGTGGATGTTTATATCAGCTATCTTCGCAAAAAAGTAGACGAGGGCTTTGACAAAAAACTGATCCACACGGTTCGGGGCGCCGGATGGGTCCTGAAAGAGGAAACCCCATGAAAAAGCTTTCCATTAAAATGAAGCTCACCCTTTGGTTTACCATCTTCATGGTTATCATCGGGATTTTTGTACTGGGCTTTATGCTTATCATCAGCGACAGGATCATCAGCGGCGAGGCCCACAGCCGTCTGTACCAGACGGTATGGGACAACCTGTCGGAGGTATCTTTGGAAAACGGCGCCCTTCATACCTCCGATGGCTTCGCTTATTATAAAGACGGGGTATCGACTCTGATCTACAACAGCCAGGGGGCGCTTCTGGCCGGCCAGGTACCCTTGACCTTTACCAGCGAGCCTGCCCAGGAGCCCTTTCAGAACGGGCTGACTCGTCAGATCCAAACAGAGGAGGATGCCTATTATATCCTGGATCTGCGCCTGCAGTCCGGCTGGGAGGATGGTATATGGCTGCGGGGCGTACTGCCTGTCAGCGGCGATACCCATGTGGTTTCCAACGTCCTGAAGCTTTCCTTCGCCACCCTGCCCCTTTTGATTTTTCTCGCGGCCCTGGGAGGCTATATCCTGGCAAAAAGAGCCTTCCGGCCGGTGGATGCTATCGTCAGGACAGCGGAAGAAATCAGCGAAGCCAGCGATCTTTCCCAGCGCATCAAACTGCCCGGGGGAAAAGACGAACTGACCAAGCTGGCGGAAGCCTTCAACAGTATGTTCGAAAGGCTGGAGCGTTCCTTTGAGGCGGAAAAGCAGTTTACCTCCGACGCCTCCCATGAACTGCGCACACCTACCGCCGTGATCCTGGCGCAATGCGGCTATGCCGAAAAGCACGCCAAAACCCCTGAGCAGTATCAGGAGGCTCTGGATGTCATAAAGCGTCAGGCCGGAAAGATGTCCCTTCTCATCAATCAGCTTCTGAGTATGACCAGGCTGGAGCAGGGCACCCAAAAGGCCACCTGGGAGGAAGCGGATCTTTCCGAACTGGTTTCCATCGTCTGCCGGGAACAGGTAACAGCCCATTCCTTCAGCGGCGAAAACCCGGAAAAGGACAAGCATATCACCCTGGAAACGCAGATTGCCGGACAGGTAAACATGGTCATGGATGTTTCCCTGATGACCCGGCTCATCCAAAACCTTGTGGACAACGCCTATAAATACGGAAAAGAGGGAGGCAGGATCCTGGTGAGCCTTTCCCAAAACGATTCCCAGATCCTCCTTACCGTAGAAGATGACGGGATCGGCATCAGTCCTGAAAATCTGCAGCGGATCTGGCAGAGATTCTACCAGGCCGACGCCGCCAGAAGCGGCAAACGGGGGCTGGGCCTTGGCCTTGCCATGGTCAGCCAGATCGCCCGCCTCCACGGCGGAAGCGTTTCCGTTCAAAGCAGCCTGGGCGCCGGAAGCCGCTTTACCGCTTCTTTTCCCAAAAGGATTTTAAAAAAATAACAAAAATTTTTCACTTTTAATCTTTCTCTAATATTTGCCTGCTATACTAGGCTCATCAAAAAGAAAAGGAGGAAAACACCATGAAAAAACACGTGATGGCTGCGGCGGCGATTATGACCTTGTTTCTTGCCACAGGCTGCGGCGGCGCTCCACAGCAAAGCCAGGCCTCCTATATCGGCGTAGATGCGGCGAAATCCATCGCACTGGAACACGCCGGGCTGCAGGCCTCTCAGGTCAGCTTCATCAAATCCGAGCTGGATGAGAAAAACGACGTGTACTACTACGAAATCGATTTTACCGCCGGCGGCGCCGAGCTGGATTATGACATCGACGCCATCACCGGCGTGATTATAGAGCATAACAATCCTTCTCCCGCAGGCGGCATCGCCGTTGCTCCTCAAACAGACCAGCAGGCGGCATCTCAGGGTGTTCAGGGGCAAAACCAGCCTGCCGATGGGGGGCAAACCCCTTCACCCGCCGGCGGACAAAGCCAGACGCCGGTTCAGGGACAGCAGGCTGCAAACGGCTACGGACAGGGACAGGCAAACGCCGGTTCGGGAGACATCGGCTCCGACAGGGCCATGGCCATCGCCCTTGAAAAGGTCCCCGGCGCCACAACCGCCGACATCTACGGCTTTGAGAGGGAGATCGATGACGGCAGGCTGAAGTACGAGGGCACCATCGTATATAATCTGATGGAATATGACTTCGAAATCGACGGCCACAGCGGCGCTCTCATAGAATGGGATTCCGAATCCGTCTATGACTGACCCGTCCCCTGCTCTTTCATCAAGCTATAACATGAGAATCATTTTATACTAAGGAGGAATCAACATGAAAAGGAAATTATGCGTTTTACTGACCCTTTGCATGGTCGCGGGCCTGTTTTCCGCCTCGGTCTTTGCCGCTTCAAAGGAAAATATCACCGCCGAGCTCAGACCGGATTTCACCATCATCATCGACGGCAAGGACAGGACTTTCTACAGCGCCGACGGACAGGAAGCCCAGCCCCTTGTATATAACGGCACCACCTATCTGCCCGTAAGAGCCATCGGGGAAATGATGGGCAAAAACGTCAACTGGGATCAGCAAAGCCTTACCGTTACCCTGGCGGGCTCAAGAGTGACCGCCCCTGTCGCCGGCACCCCGGATCCGGATGCGGACATCACTAAAATCTCCGCGGAAATGCGTCCTGATTTTACCATCGTGATCGATCAGTCCGTAAAAAATTTCAAGGACGCAAACAATGAGCCTGCCTATCCGATCCTTTACGGCGGCACCACCTATCTGCCCCTTAGAGCCATCGGGGAAATCATGGGCAAGGATGTAGGCTGGGATCATACCACCAAGACCGTCACCTTAAGCGGCGGCCAGAGCCTGGTAACCGATGCGGATACCTTCTACCCCTCCGGCACGGGCCAGAACACCGGCAACAGCCAGAATACCGGCAGCGTTAATAACACGACGGATATCGGCGTTGAAAAGGCCAAGGAAATCGCTTTGAATCACGCGGGCGTTTCCGCTTCCCAGGCCACCTTCATCAAAACGGATATCGATTATGAAAATGGCGTCAGAGTTTACGAGGTTGAATTCTTTACCGCAAACGGTCAGGAATATGACTACGAAATCAACGGGGCAACCGGCAGCATCATCAGCTATGATTACGACGCCGAATATTACAATCCCAATACGGGCAGCACAAACGGCACGATGATCTCCGAAGCCAAGGCCAAGGAAATCGCCCTTTCCAGAGTCTCCGGCGCAACCACAGCGAACATTTACCAGTTCCACCTGGATTACGATGACGGCCGGGTCCTGTATGAAGGAGAGATCTTCTACAACCAGATGCAATATGAGTTTGAAATCGACGCCTACACCGGCAATATCGTCGACTGGGATGCGGAATCCATCTACAGCTAATCCGCTTTGAGCCTGATCTCAAAAGCCTGCCAGAGCTTATATGGCAGGCTTTTTTCTTCTGATCCATCCCCTTTCCCGGGAGGGCCAAAGCCCCATAATATGCCCGGCCACGTCCGGGAAAAAAGCGCCTCCTTTTCCTTTTTTTCTTTTCTCTTCTTTCCGCTTATGTCCCTTGACAAACACCAAAAGATGAGTATAGTAATATACGAAGTATATCCTGTGAATATACCTTACATGGGGATGTCTAGGTTTCGACGGGGGTATGGAAGCAAGATAAGCGAGCCGTTGCGTTGATCAACGTTAAAAGCGACAATTAAAAAGAAACGACAAAAATAATTACAATTTAGCTGCTGCATAGCGGCTCGTCCTTCCCGCTTCACCTACAGGGCGGGGTAAGGGCGTCAAACATGTAGGAAAACGCTGCCGCGACGCCTCTGACGGCAGCGGAACCAAGAGGCTGGCCAAGGATTAAGCCTGCTTTTGGGCGTTTTCCAAGGCGAGATGCAAAACAAAAGCTGCGCTCGGAGAAAATTTTGTGGGTGTGCTTTCGGACGTGGGTTCGATTCCCACCATCTCCACCACAACGAGATAATCCGAACCTTTATCCGATTGGACATGGGTTCGGATTTTTTGCTTTTATTGAAAAAAAAGCAACTATCCAGTAGTGCCGTCCAGCTTTCTTTGATAAACGATAGCGATGTTGTAATCAAAGAAAATTAAGTGGAGAAGATTAAAAATTGTAATACTATGTCGATCTTTCAAAATCTGTAATGTGATAAGACATATGTTATAAAAATAAAGTCTGCAAATAAAAAATCAAGCAGAAAAGAGTACATATGAGACGGCAAGATTCATCAAAGGGTTAGAGAAGCGAATGGGATTTAAAATAAAGACAATCCAGGTGGATAACGGAACGGAGTTTGTAAATGATGGGGACAAAACGAAAAAAGAAAGCGCTTTTGAAAGGGCTGTGCAT
>CALWZU010000016.1 GCA_944386095.1 uncultured Clostridia bacterium
GATGTGGACGCCATCCTCCGCTCCGGGACGCTGCCGGTGGAGCAGCCGGAGGCGGTGGCCGCCATGGCACCGGCTGGGGAGGGCACCGCAAATTTTAAGCAGGGCATGGAGCATATCTCACCTGTCACCATCGTCCAGACCGCAAAACGGCGTCCGGACAAGGTGTTCCATGCCAATGTTATCAGTGACGGCGATCCGCTGGAAATCTTTACGGACAAAGAGGGAGAGGTCATTCTCAAAAAATATTCTCCCATCAACGAACTCAATTCATTCGCCAATGAATATGTAGAATCGGTTCATCATGTCCTTGGCAACATGGCGGTGATTACAGACAGAGATCAGGTGATCGCGGCCATCGGCAAGGGTAAAAAAGACCTTTTGGAAAAACGGATCAGCAAGGATATCGAGCGGATCATCCAGGAAAAAACCGCAAAGCTCATCACGGAAAAAGACCGGCTGATCCACATTGTGGCGGGAGAACCGGAGAGCCGGGAATATCAGTCACAGGTTGTGGTTCCCATCATTTCTCAGGGAGACCCTATCGGCTCTGTGATTTTTCTTTCCACAGAATCAGGCAAAAAGCTGGGGGATACCGAACTGAAGGTGGCGGAAACCGGCGCCACCTTCCTGGCCAAGCAAATGGAAAATTGACGGCAAGCCGGTAACGCCCCAAACCCCAACCGCATAAAAGGGTATATATCAGGCCCTCCTTTTGGAAATTGCCTGTTATATACCCTTTTTTAATATCCTACTCTTCTTTTTCCGTTTTTAATGATTTTTTCTTCTTATTTTTGCGTTTCGATGATAACGGTGAGGTTTTCCTGATCCCAGTCCACATCCGCTTTAAGGCTTTCCGCTACAAAGCGCACAGGCACCAGGGTCCTGCCGCCCTGCAATATGGCGGGACTGTCCAGCTCCACAACCTCTCCTCCGGCATAGGCGATGGTGTCCCCTATGGTCAGCTCGATTTCAAGGCCGTCCTTTTTCCCGGTCACTTTCTGCTTTTCCCCGTCCCAGCTGACCTGCGCGCCGATGGCTTCAAAAATCGCCCGCATGGGTACCAGCACCCGGTCGTTGACCATCAGAGGATCCTGGTCGAAGGATACGGGCGTTCCGTCCAGCAGAACGGAAATAAAGCTTACCTCTCCCGTATCATAATCCGCCGAAGCCGGTCTCTGGATGATCCCGACTCTCTCGCAGCCGCCCTGATCCGCCGCGCCAAAGACGCCTTCCCCCACCAGAGCCCTTCCATTATAGAAGGTGGTCATAGCCGTATATTCCACAGGGATGATCTCGTTTCCATAGGCGTTGATAGCGCCGTACAGCCTGCTTCCATCCTCCTGATCGACGCTGACCCAGCGAACACCCTCGGAGGGCGCGGAAAAGGCGGAATATTTATAAGGCGTGATTTTTTCTCCAGCGGCGTTATAAAAGCCGTAGGGGGAATTTTGCCAGGATGCGGGGATCGTGCCTCCCTGGCAGTCTCCGATGAAGGAAAAACCGATGGGCAGCACCGGATCTCCCTGGGTATCGATCATGCCCACGCCAACGTTTACGCCAGACTGCCTTTCCATGGTTTCCACCACCGCCAGTCCTTCGTAAAAGGGTCTTGCCTGCCCATAGATAAAGGGGATGACCTGGTTGCCGTCCCGGTCCACATAGCCCATCCGCCAATTATCATACGTGCCGGTTTCTTCATTATAGCCCCCTTCATAGCCTGCGCCTATCAGTCCGTTCATAAACCCGCCGTGGGAAAGGATGTCATATTGATAATCGATAGCCATTTCTCCCGTTTCCATATCATAGATGCCCCATTTCCCCTGATGGTCCTTCACCGGCACCAAAGAAGGCTCCTCCGTCAGATCATAATAGCTGCCGCTGCTTTCAAAGGGGGGCGCCAGCTGTTCTCCCTGCCCGTTATAATAGGTCGCGGTGGAGGCTTCATCGTCGATGGCTACCACATAGGGATCCTGGTAAAGCAAATAACTGCCGGGAATTTCCGTAAAGGTTCCGTCCGTTCGTAAAATCCCCGTTTTTCCAGAAACGCCTTCTGCTTCATTTCCCCGAATGCTGGCCTCATAAATACCTTCATCCATATAGAAAATACTGTCGTAAATGAAATCTACCGCCACATTGCCCTGTTTATCGATAATGCCGTATTTTTCCACCATCCCGCTTTCCGTCAGCTCTGCCTGGGTTCCTTCCTCAGGCAGCAGCTTGGATACGATCGCGTAGCCCTGACGAAAATTTTCGGCTCTTTCATAAATCTGCGGAATTACCAGCCGCCCCCGGGCATCCACATAACCCCAGGCAGAAGTGACTATCTGATAGGATTCCGTATCCGTGGTCACCGTTTCATAGCTGTAATCCGCCACCGCGGCCATACCCTCGCTTACGGGCTCCACCCATTCATAGGACAGAGGCTCCGAAACCGTGCCTTCTGCCAGATCTACGATAAAATACCCCGGCTCTCCCGTACTGTCAAGCCTGTCAACCTTCACCACCTCCTGATCGCTGATCCTCTGAGTAGAATCCAGGTGAAAGCCCTCTCCCGCCAGAGAAAGCCACTGTATGTCCAGCGCCTCCTCCTGTTCCTGCCCAAACACAGGCATTGTCCCGGCCAGCATGATCCCGGCGGTGCCCAAACACAAAAGCTTTCTGATGATGCGTCCTTTTCCTTTCATTTGAATACCTCCCTTCCCAATGGGCCTTTTTCGGTGATCTTTCGATCCTTCTTTTTTAATATTCTATATTTATAGAACATTTTTGTCAATACGCTTTTCCTTCTTGCTTTTTTCAGAAAAACCCTCTATAATAAATTCGTTTGTCCAGGTATTTCACAGAAATCCGTTTTGAAAACATATGAAAAAAATAAATATTTAAAGAAATCTCATAAAAAAGGAAGTATTTTCATGGCAGCGACAATCAGGCGGTTTTTTCAAAAAGAAACGGTATTTTGTATTTCTCTTTTTTTAGCGGCAGCCTCCTCTTTTCTGGTTCGGCCCGATACCGCTTATTTTTCCTATCCGGATTATCAGACCCTGTCCCTCCTGTTTTGCCTGATGCTGATCGTTTCCGGTTTTCGCTCTCTGGGCGCCTTTGAAATGCTGGGACAGGCGCTTTTAAAACGTACCGGCAGCCTTAGAAGCCTCTCCCTGATTTTACTGCTTTTGTGTTTTTTCAGCAGCATGCTCATCACAAACGACGTCGCTCTGATTACCTTCGTTCCTTTTACGCTGCTTGTTTTTCGCATGATCCGCAAACAAAACCGGGTTCTGACGCTGGTCGTCCTGGAGACCATCGCCGCCAATCTGGGCAGCATGGCCACGCCTATCGGCAACCCGCAAAATCTGTATATATTTTCCGCCACAAAACTGAGCTTTTCTCAATTCGCCGCAGCTGTCTTTCCCTATTCCGCCATGGCGCTGGTTTTGCTGATAGCGGCTCTGCTGCTTCAGCGCAACGAGCCCCTTGAACACATCACCCTCTCCGGCAGGACCCCTGAAAAGCTCCGCTGTCTGCTGCCTGAAATGGCGCCTCTTTTATTTCTTCTTTTACTGTGCCTTCTTGTGGTTTTCCGCCTGGCGCCCTATGCCCCCGTTTGGTTTTGCGTTACGCTGGCGATCCTGATCATCAACCGGAAACTGTTCTTTTCCGTGGACTATTTTCTTTTACTGACCTTCCTTTGTTTTTTTATTTTTATCGGCAACATGAAACGGATCCCTCTTTTCAGCGAGCTGCTTACCTCCTTGGTCCAGGGGCACGAGCTGTGGGCGGGGATTCTCACAAGTCAGCTCATCAGCAATGTCCCCGCTACCCTTCTCCTTTCCGGCTTCACGGAAAACGCCGCCCTTCTTCTGACTGCTGTCAATTTGGGCGGCCTTGGTACACTGATCGCTTCTTTGGCAAGCCTGATCGCTTTTCAAGCCTTTGCCGCGGAATTTCCGGAAAGAAAAAAAAGGTTCCTTCTGGTATTTTCCTTCTGGAACCTGATTTTTCTTCTGCTTTTGACGGCTTCTGCCCTGGCCTTGTCCTAAAGGGCAAAAGGGTTTACTTATGATTTTTTTTCCTGGCCTCTCATGACTCTTACAAACTGTAAAAGATCCTCCAGCTTATGCTTTTTATCCCGGATCTCATAGCGGATAAACGGCTTTCTTCCGCCGTTTACAAAGGCCGCCGTTCCGTAGGCACTCATCAGTCGGGCGATCATTTCCGGCTTCAGGCTGTTTTGCTGGTAAAAGGTAAAGATGGCTTTCCCGGCCTTTTCCGAAAGCTTTTCTACACCCAGCTCCGCCAGCATGGCTTTGATCCAGGAAATGGTGATCAGATTATCTACAGCCCTTGGCACATCTCCAAACCGGTCGATCAGCTCATCCAGCACCTCATCGCGATCCTCTTCATTTCGAATCGCGGCGATCTTTTGATAAATTTCCACCTTGACCGTTTCATTCTCAATATAGGACTGGGGCAAATAGGCATTGACCTCCATTTCAATGACCGTCTCAGGAAGCTCTTCCTCCTGCTTTACGCCCTTGAGCACCTTCATGGTATCCTCTAAAAGCTTGCAGTAAAGCTCATAGCCGATCATGGCCATATGGCCGTGCTGCTCCGTACCCAGCAGATTTCCCGCGCCTCTGAGCTCCAAATCCCGCATTGCCAGCTTAAATCCCGAGCCGAACTCGGTAAATTCCCGAATAGCCGTCAGCCGCTTTTCCGCCACCTCCGACAAAACCTTATCCTTTCGGTAAAACAGATAGGCATAGGCCAGCCGGTTGGACCGGCCCACCCGGCCCCGCAGCTGATACAGCTGAGAAAGGCCAAAGCGATCCGCATCCAGAATCAGCATCGTATTGGCATTGGGCATATCGATACCGGTTTCGATGATCGTCGTGCATACCAGGACGTCGCTTTTCTGTTCAATAAAATCGATGATCACATTTTCCAGGCTGGTTTCGCTCATCTGCCCATGGCCTACCGATATCCTGGCCTCCGGTACCAATTCTCCTATATGGGCCGCCACCTTCCGGATCTCCCTGACCCGGTTAAACACCACAAACACCTGACCGCCCCGTTCCAGCTCATTTAAGATGGCGCCTCTGATGATATCGTCCTCCTGCTGCATCACATAGGTCTGCACCGGATAACGCTCCTCCGGCGGTTCTTCGATCAGGCTCATGTCCCTGGCTCCGATCAGGGACATATGCAGGGTTCTGGGGATCGGCGTGGCCGACAAGGTCAGCACATCCACATTTTTCCGCAAAAGTTTGATGGCTTCCTTGTGCTGTACGCCAAAGCGCTGCTCCTCATCGATAATCAACAGCCCCAGGTCGCGAAATCTTACGTCCGGGGAAAGCATCCGGTGGGTGCCGATCAGTACGTCGATTTCTCCTTTTTCCACCTTCCGGACAATTTCCTTTTGCTGCTTTTCTGTCCGGAACCGGCTGAGCATTTCCACCTTAAAGGGAAACGGCTCCAGCCGCTGGGAAAAGGTATGGTAATGCTGATTGGCCAGAATGGTCGTAGGCACTAAAACCGCCGCCTGTTTTCCGTCGGCGATGCATTTAAACACAGCTCTTGCCGCTACTTCTGTTTTCCCGTAGCCCACATCTCCGCACAAAAGCCGGTCCATAGGAACCGGCCGTTCCATATCTTCCTTGATTTCTCTGACGCAGCGCAGCTGATCCTGTGTTTCCACATAAGGAAACTGATCCTCAAACTCCGCCTGCCAAAGAGTATCCGGAGAAAACCCATAGCCCGGCATACTCAGCCTGGCGGCGGAAAGCTCCAAAAGCTCCCTTGCCATCTGCTGAATGGCGGTTTTCACCTTTTCCTTGGTTTTTTTCCATTCTCCGCTGGAAAGCTTATTGATCCTGGGCGCCGTTCCTTCCGAGCCGATATACTTCTGGACGCTGTCCATCTGATCCACCGGCACATACAGCACATCCTCCCCCGCATACTGGATCTTCAAGTAATCCCGCTTATGGCCCTCTATCTCCAGCTGCTGGATCTCCACAAACCGGCCGATTCCATGGCTTTCATGGACCACGTAATCTCCCCTCTGGATATCCACAAAGGTTCGGATAGGCTTGGCGTCCTTTCGCTGGGCTTTGGTTTTTTTCACCTTATGAGACGGAAAAATATCATTGTCGGAAATCAAAGCCAGCTTTTCATCTGTATATTCGCTGCCCCCGGAAAGCTGCCCCGTCACGATCCTTGGGAAAAAAATGTCGTTTCTTCCAAGGAAATTGCGGATATTTTCCTCCCGCTCCCCGCTGGAACAAATGATGACAACCTCAAAGCCTTCTCTTTGATACCGTCTCATTTCCTCCAGGAAAAAGTCCATTTTACCGGAAAACCCCGGAATGGGCCTTGTCCGGACACTGACGATCTCCCGGGGCTGCAAAGAACCCTTAAGCGCTCCTCCAAAGGGCGTCAAAAGATACACAAGCCTTTCCCTTCCCTCCGCAATATGCATCAGTATGTCGCTTTTTGTAAAAGAAGGAAAATCCTCCGCCGTCACTCTGCCTTTTTCCAGCAAAATCTGAAAATCTTCCTTGCTTTCCTTGTCGGAAAAGCTCAGTCTTTCCTTGGTACGGACAAAATCCTCCAGGATGAGGATTCCCCTTTGATCCATATAATCCACCAGCGTTTCCGGCTCGGAATAAAAATAGGATACATATTCCGAAAGGCTCTGATTGTTCCTGCCGGTCTCTATCAGCTCCAAAAGCTGTTCCTTTCTTTCCAGAAGCTGCGCCTTTGCTTCTCCTTCCAGCCTAAGAGCCTGCCTGTCATAGGCTTTCGTCAGCTTTTTCCTGGCGTTTTCCCGGGTTTGATCATCATACCAAAGCAAATGGGCAGGAAAAATCTCCACCCTTTCCAGTCCCTCTCCGGAGCGCTGGGTATCGGCCTGAAAGCTGCGAATGGAATCCACGGTGTCGTCGAAAAACTCCACACGCACCGGATCCTGGCGGTCATAGGGAAAAACATCCAAAATATCCCCCCGCAGACTATACTGGCCCTTGGCTTCCACCCTCTCCGTTTTTTCATATCCCATTTTTCCCAAAAGGGCTTTCAGTCCTGAAAGCGCATAGACCTCTCCTGCTTCCAAAACCAGCCTCTGTCTGCGAAAAAGCTCGGAAGGCATCAATTTTTTCAGTGCGCTTTGGGCCGCGGCGATCACGATACAGGGCTCTCCCCGGCTCAGACGGATCATCGCCCCCAGTCTGCCCTCCAGATCTCCGTGGCTTTTGGCGTCATAGCTGAGAAAAAACCGATCGTCCTCCGGCAGCAGAAGGACCGGCAGCTTCGAAAAATAGGAAAGATCCTCATAAAGCCCTCTGGCTCTGGCCTGGCTGGAGGTAATCACCATCAAGGGCCGGCCGCTTTCCCCGGCGATCAAAGAAAGAACCGGGGCTGTCCGTCCTTCGGAAAGCCCCGATATATGAATCATTCCCTTTTGATATCTGGTTGTGTCTTTGATTTTTGTAAATCGGTTATACATTCTGATCCTCTGGCTGATCCTTCTTCTGAGGTAAAGCTTCACTGTCGCCGGCGTTTTTTTTCGGCTCCTTTTTTGTATTATATTCTCCCATGGCAATATCTATGCCCTTTTCCAGCCACAGATCTATGGCCTCCACGGCTCGGTCGATGGCCTGTGCGACCTTGTCCCTGTCCTCTCCGGAAAAACCGGAAAGAACAAAATGGATCATGTCCTCTTTACGATCGGTGCCGATGCCGATCCGCAGTCTGGGGAAATCGTCAAATTGCAGATCATAGATAATGGATTTCATTCCGTTGTGCGTACCGGCGCTGCCTTTTTTCCGCATACGTAAATGCCCTGCCGGAATATCCACATCATCATAAACCACCATCAGCTCTTCCGGCTCCACATCGTAATACCGAAAAACCTCCCTGATGCTTTGACCGCTTAAATTCATAAAAGTCTGCGGCTTTACCAGCATCACCTTCCGCCCGTGAATCAGGCCCTCTCCAACGAGGGCCTTGTGCTTGATCCGGTTCACCTTGATACCGTATTTCTGCGCCAGGCGGTCAATGGTCATAAAACCCACATTGTGCCTGGTGTTTTCATATTTTCGTCCGGGATTTCCCAGACCGGCGATCACGTACATGGGCTTTGCTCTCCTTATCTTAAATCGAACAGCTTGCTGACGGAATCATTGGTAAAGATCCTCATCATCGCCTCCGCAAACAGGGGCGCTACGGACAGGGTCTTGATTTTATCGATCTGCTTGCTTTCCGGCAGCTGGATCGTATTTAAAAGAACCATTTCGCTGATAGCGGAATTCTGGATCCTCTCGATCGCTTTTCCGGAAAGTACGCCGTGGGTCGCACAGGCGTAAACCTTGTTGGCCCCCATTTCCTTCATGGCGTTAGCGGAATTGGTGATGGTTCCCGCCGTATCGATCATATCATCCACCAAAATAACGTTCTTGCCCTCCACCTCGCCGATGACGTTCATGATTTCAGAAACATTGGCCTTGGGTCTTCTTTTATCCACGATCGCAATGGGCGCGTCCAGGGAATCCGCCACGTTTCTGGCCCTGGTCACGCTTCCCACATCCGGAGAAACCACTACCAGATCTTCGATTTCCAGATTTTTAAAATACTTCACCAAAACCGGCAGGCCCAGCAGATGATCCACGGGGATATTGAAATAACCCTGGATCTGAGGTGCGTGCAAATCCATGGTGATGACCCGGTCCGCTCCGGCGCAGCTGAGCAGATCCGCTACCAGCTTGGCGGTAATGGGATCTCTGGCCTTTGCCTTCCGATCCTGTCTGGCATAACCGTAATAAGGAATAACCGCATTGATTTTTCCTGCAGAGGCCCGCTTCATGGCGTCCATCATAATCAGCAGCTCCATCAGATTACTGTTGACCGGATCGCAGGTAGACTGGATCAAAAATATATCTCTGCCTCTGACGGTCTCGTTGATGCTGACGGAAATTTCCCCGTCACTGAACTTTGTGATCACAGCATCCCCCAATGCCTGACCCATCAGCTTTGCGATTTCCTGTGCCAAGCCGGGGTTGGAATTTCCGGCAAAAAGTTTAAATTCATTTCCGTGACGACTGTTCATGATTCATTCTCCTTCTTTTTCATCTTTCTTTCGCCCCAGCCTGCAATGAGCCTTTCCTTCGCTCTGCCTACGGCCAACGCCCCTCCGGGCACCCTCATGGTAACGGTCGTGCCTGCCGCAACATATCCGTAGGATTCTACCACTACAGGCGCAACCAAATTGGAATTGCTTCCGATAAACGCATGATCCTCTACCGTGGTGCGGAATTTGCGGATACCGTCATAATTTACAAAAACGACGCCGCAGCCGATATTCACATGCTCTCCTACATCCGCATCCCCCACATAGGAAAGATGCGACGCTTTGGAGCCATCGCCGATGCTGGCGTTTTTGACCTCTACGAAATCGCCGATTTTCACCTCTTTGCCCAGCCGGCTGCCGGGTCTCAGATATGCGTAGGGACCTACGCTGGTTTTTTCTCCCACCGTGCTTTCAATAATGGTGGAGGATTGTATGGTAACAAAATCATCGATGCGGGAATCCTGGATCCGGCTGTTGTGCCCCACAAGACAGCCTTCTCCGATGCGGGTTTTACCCGTCAGGATAACGCCCGGATAAATCACCGTATCCATGCCGATTTCCACATCCGCTTCAATATATACGTTTGCAGGATCGATCAGCGTCACGCCCCGGAGCATCCATTCTTCCCCTATGCGCTTTCTCATGACGGCTTCCGCACGGGCCAGCTGGACCCGGTTGTTCACCCCCATAATCTCTTCCTGGTCTTTTACGGTGAAGGAGCCCATTTTTTTCCCTTCCGCCGCAGCCATTCCGATGATATCCGTTAAATAATATTCTCCCTGGGCGTTTTGCGCCGTCAGCCTGGAAAGATACCCTGAAAGAGCGCCGGCTTCAAAACAGTAAATACCTCCGTTGATTTCCCGGATGGCCTTTTCTTCTTCCGAAGCATCCTTTTCCTCAACGATCCCCGTCAGATTTCCATCCGCCGACTTGATCATGCGGCCATATCCGTAGGGCTGATCCACAACAGCGCTCATAACGGATACGCAGTTGGCATTTTGCTCATGAAAACGGAAAAACGCCCGGAGCGTCTCTTCCCGGATCAACGGCGTATCGCCGCACAAAACGGCTACCGTCCCCTCCGGCGGAAGCAGGCTCTCTGCCATCATAACCGCATGGCCGGTTCCCAGCTGTTGTTCCTGGGTCACAAAAACAGTCCCGGGCTCCGAGATCGCTTCCTTTACTTCATCGCCTCCGTGGCCCACTACCACGACACACGAATCAAGCCCCGCCTTTTTCACAGTGTCGATCACATGCTTGAGCATGGGCTTTCCGCAAACGGAATGCAGTACCTTCGGCTTCCGGGATTTCATTCTGGTCCCCTGACCAGCAGCAAGGATGATTGCCATATTCATTGTTATCGTCCTCCCCTGCCTGGTAATCGCAGTTGTTTTTCAAGCTTTCAACCAGTATACCATTTTTTCGGCGTTTCTAAAAGTGAAAAGCAAAAAAAAGAATCTCACGGAGAGATTCTTTTTCAAATTCACGTTTACTGCCACTTTCAGGGATTTGAAAGCATCCCTTCCCGAAAGGCCGGAGCCTGTCAGGAAATCTGGCCGCCCCCCAGCGGCAGGGTTATGCTTCCTCCAGCGGTTCCTGCTTGGTTACCAGCACTTTTTCGTACTCGGCGAAAATGGCGTCCTTGATTCGATTTCTCGTTTCAGAAAGCAGCGGATGCGCGATGTCTCTGAAATCTCCTTCACCCATTTTTCTGCTGGGCATGGCGATAAACAAACCGTTTTGACCTTCAATCACCTTGATATCATGAACGACAAATTCATCATCAAACGTAACGGAGGCGATTGCCTTCATTTTCCCCTCGTCGTTTACTTTACGAACTCTTACATCTGTAATCTGCATGAATACACCACCCTTTCAAGCCTTGTGGAAAAGCCGCCCCAAATCGGCCTTCCCCTGTATGTGTCATATATCATACAACATTTTCTTTACATTCTCAACAGGTTTTTGACAAAAAAACTTTTTATTTTCTTTTAATCGGCTTATTTACTGGCATTTTTACGCCTTTATCAAGTCAACAGGCTCTCATTTGGCAAAATGCGAATTCCTTTTTCCAATTCTTCCGACTTGTCCAGATATAAAATCGGAAAATATTCGCTTACCCGTTTTATCTGCGGCCTGGTGGTGGCGATCAAAACGCCGATGCCTACCACGCTTACATCCAGCTCTCCCAACATTTCCACCATACCGCTGGCGCTGCCGCCCCCTCTCATGAAATCGTCTATGATGATCGCCCTGGTGCCGGGCATCAGAGATTTTTTCGACACGGACATTTTCTGGATCTGATCGGAAAATCCGGAGATATAATTGACGCTCAAGGTGGAGCCCTCTGAAATTTTGCTTTCCCGCCGCATCACCACAAGAGGCAGATTCAGCGCGTCCGCCGTCATAACCGCCAGGGAAATCCCCTTGGTTTCAATGGTCACCACGTAATCGGCTCCCGCCTCCAGGAATTTGGTGGCAAAAATCCGTCCCGCCTGTTTGGCCACCTGGGGATTGAACATCAGATCGGAGGTAAACAGAAAGCCTCCCGTCAGCACACGGTTTTTATCGCTCATCCTCCGGCACATCTCATCCTGAAACCCTTTCAAAGCCTTTTGGGAAACCCGGGGAACATATTTTACCCCTCCCGCCGCGCCGGCCAGGGTCACGATCTCCCCCTGATCAAACTGCTCCAGGATTCGCCGGGCGATGGCGATATCCTCGCTGATCGTAGATTTCGCCGCGCCGAACAATTCGGTAAAATAACTCAGTGGATACAGCCTGCTGGGATGTTCCGTCAATATCTTGATCATGGCCCCTGTTCTGTCGATCCGTTTCATGGTAGACTCCCTTTCAAATTTTCGAACATTCTTGCGATTATTCTTTATTTTATTCGATATGAATTTTTCTGTCAAATATGTCGGTTCTTTTTTGCGATTTTATGGTATAATCTTTAGCAGTTTTTAATATGAAGGAGCTAATAAAATGATTGATCTGAAATCCCATCATCATTTTCATTTTATCGGCATCGGTGGTATCGGTATGAGCGCGCTTGCTGAAATCCTCCTGACAAGAGGTTATACGGTTTCCGGTTCCGATATGAATACCTCCGCTATTACGGAGCATCTTTCCAGCCTTGGAGCGAACATCTTCCGGGGCCATCAGGCCTCAAATATCGCAGGCGCGGACGCCGTTATTTACACAGCGGCCATCTCTCCCGAAAATCCAGAGCTTTTGGAAGCCTCCAGCCTGGGCATTCCTTCTTATTCCAGAGCGGAGCTTTTGGGCTCGCTGATGTCGGAATACCCTAACAGCATTGCGATTTCCGGCACTCACGGAAAAACCACCACCACCTCCATGCTTTCCTTGATTCTGGAAAACGCTCATATGGATCCCACCATCCTGGTGGGCGGCAATCTGCCTCAAATCAACGGCAATGTAAAAATCGGCAAAGGCCCTTTTTTCGTAACGGAAGCCTGTGAATATATGGACAGCTTTTTAAGCATGCGCCCCATGGTGGAGATCATTTTAAATATCGATTCCGACCACCTGGATTATTTCAAGGATATCGACCATATCACCCGATCCTTTGACGCTTTTGCTTCCCTTGTGCCATCGGAAGGCCTTGTGATCGCCTACGCCGCCAATGCCTTTGTGGCCGGCATTATCAATAAGCTAAACTGCCGGGTCATTACCTTCGGCTTTGATCCAGGCTGCGACTACCGGGCAGAACATATTCATTTCAACAACTTCGGTATGCCCTCCTTCGATCTTTTATACAAAGGAGCTTATCTTACCAGCATCCAGCTTGCTATTCCGGGAGAACACAATGTTTCCAACGCCTTGGCATCCTTTGCCTGCGCCCATCAGCTGGGTGCGCCGGTGGAAAG
This sequence comes from uncultured Clostridia bacterium, assembly GCA_944386095.1. GTDB lineage: Bacteria > Bacillota > Clostridia > Peptostreptococcales > Anaerovoracaceae > CALWZU01. Next base: position 13,012 of record CALWZU010000016.1, read on the forward strand.
CATCCGCGAAACGCTGGAGAGCTTTTCCGGTACCCAAAGACGCTTTGATATTCTGGGCGTCATGAAAGATCATATCAAAATCGTAGACGATTACGCCCACCATCCTACAGAAATCCAGGCCACCCTCCGGGCAGCCGCAAACATCCCCCACAGACAGCTGTGGTGCCTGTTTCAGCCTCATACCTATACCCGTACCCTGGCTTTGTTCGATGATTTCTCCGACGCCTTCCAGCAGGCGGATCACATCGTTTTAGCGGAAATCTACGCCGCCAGAGAAAAAAATATTTATAAGATCAGTTCCCGGGATCTGGCTGCCTCCATCAAAAGCCGCCATCCCGAAAAAAACGTCTACTATTTCAAAACCTTCCCTGAAATCGCGGATTTCGTAAGAGCTCATGCGAAAGAAGAAGATCTGATTTTGACCATGGGCGCCGGCGATATTTATAAAGTCGCTGAAATGCTTTTAGAGCATTAATCTGTTCCCGCTTTTGTTTTAGATGGCTTTAAGGCTTCGGATTCTCTCTCCGAAGCCTTTTTTATCTCGCATATCCAGCTTATGAAAGGATCAACCGGCATTTTGTAAAGTCCTCAGCTGTATCCCGGTATAATAATGCTCTAGTATCTGATCATACCGATAGCCCTTCTCTCCCATTCCATTGGCGCCATACTGGCTCAGCCCTACCCCGTGTCCGTAGCCGTTGCTGATAAAAACCAGCTTATCATCCTCCACAGACACATCGAATTTCGATGAGGAAAGACCAAACAGGCTTCTCAGCTCCCGACCGGTCATCGTCACAGAGCCGATTTGGACCGACTGGGCCCGGTTTCCCGAACTCCTGGCCACCACCTGCATCTGCTCCACCTCCTCCCGGGTTACCTGCGTCCCCTGCAGCTGGCTGTTGATCAGCTGCACAGCCTGGTCTATATCCACCCGGACCGTTTCGTTCTGGTGCGTCGCCCCTTCTTCGTAAGGACTGTCCACGCTTCGCAGGTATGGAACCGCCGAGGCGAATACATCCTCTGAGTTTTCGGTTTTACCGCCGCTGGAAGAATGAAACATCGCCTGTCCCGCCAGTTTGCCATCATAATACATAACCTGTCCCTCTGTCATTTCCACCGCGTGGCAAATCTTCGGCCAATATTCCTCCATCCACTCTTCCGACCGGTTTTGACGGATCTGCTCCTGTGTTTGATACACCTGACAATGGGTCGTATTGCACAGCGCCGCCTTCTGATGGCCCTGGGGATTTTCCACAGGCGTAAAATTCAGCGTCCTGGCCACCGAATAGGTTCTGGCGGCTACCGCCTGCGCCTTCAGGGCTTCTGAATGAAAAGAGGCGGGCATTTCTTCGGATACCACGCAGGCGATATATTCCTCAAGGGGCACGGAAACCGTTGTATCGCTTTCTTCCAGCCATACCAGAATTTCCGGCGCTTCTACCTCCACCTGATCGAAAACCAGTTTCTGTTCCTGGCGGTCGGCGGAAAAAAACTGGACGATCCCGATGGGAACAAGCAGCAAAAGCGCCGCAAGCCCTGCCAGAAGCAAAAGAGATCTTCCTATGTATCCGCTTTTTCCGTGTTTTCTATAAAGCCCCATTTTTATGCTTTTTCTTTTCCTGCCTTTTCCCATATACCGTTTCCTCAAAATAAAAATTCCCTATATTCTATGAAATATAAGGAATCTTTATAACCTTATCCTTCCATGCGGATGTTGGCGCCTACGGCCCGCATTTTTTCTATGAATCTTTCATAGCCTCGTTCTATATGATAAATCTCATCGATTTCCGTTGTGCCGCTGGCCGCCAGTCCCGCCAGCACCAAAGCCGCTCCCGCTCTCAAATCCGTAGCGGACACCTTCGCGCCCTTTAGCTGCTTGGGTCCCTCAATGCTCGCCCGCCGGTCTTCATATTTGATCCTCGCGCCCATTTTATTCAGCTGAGCCACATGCATAAACCGGTTTTCAAACACGGTTTCGATGATCGTGCTTTTACCCTTCGCCGTTAAAAGCAGGGTCATAAACTGAGACTGCATATCGGTGGGAAAGCCGGGATAAGGCAGGGTCTTGATATTTGTTGCCTTCAGCTGGCTTCCCCTGGCGTCCACTACGATAAAGTCGTCATCCTCCTCCACCGCAACGCCGCATTCCCTCAGCTTCAGAATAACCGGTCTGACATGATCCGCCACAGCGTTTTCCAGCTTGATCCTGCCTCTTGTAATGGCCGCCGCCGCCATAAAGGTCCCGGTTTCGATCCGGTCGGGGATTACCACATGCTTGGTTCCCTTCAGCTTCGGTACGCCTTCGATACGGATCGTATCGGTTCCGGCGCCCTTGACTCTGGCTCCCATTTTATTTAAAAAGTTAGCCAAATCCACGATTTCCGGCTCTTCCGCCGCGTTTTGTATAGTGGAAACCCCCTGGGCCATACAGGCCACCATCATCAGGTTTTCCGTAGCGCCTACGCTGGGAAAATCCAGATAAATATCGCTTCCCACCAGCTTCTGGGCTCTTGCCTCCACATAATCAAAATTCGCATCCTGCTTCATGATCACTTCGGCTCCCAAAGCCTGGAAGCCTTTCAGATGCAGATCGATGGGCCTGGCGCCGATGGCGCAGCCTCCCGGAAGTGCGATCTTTGCCTTTCCCGTTCTGGCAAGCAGCGGCCCCATAATCAGAACCGACGCCCGCATTTTCTGCGCCAGCTCGGAGGGGGCTCCCTCCAGCAGTATATTTCTGGTTTCCAGTTCTACCTGATTGGTCTGTTCGTGAAACTGTACCGAACCACCGATAGAGCCGATCAGCGCGCACATAACGTCCACATCCCGAAGGGCAGGGGTATCGCAGATCACGCATTTTTCATCTGTCAGCACCGACGCCGCCATAAGAGGCAAAACGGCGTTTTTGGAGCCGCTTATGGTCAGCGTCCCTTCCAGCGGTCCGCTGTTTTCCACGATATATTTGGCCAAGCTCTTTCCTCCTAACAAAGGTATGATAAAAGGGATTGATACAAAATATGGATTTCCTGCCAAACCGGCAAGCTTTACTTCCGATTTATTTCTCCTTAACTTTTTAAAAATATCATAAAAAAGAAAGAAATGCAAGTTTTGCTTACATATACCGGCACAACACCACCGCTGCCGCCGTGGCCGCAAAATAGGCCATCATTCCCGCAAAAAGGGTATGCCTCCCATTTTTGACGGCAGTAGCGCCAAAATATACGGCAAGCGTATAGAAAATCGTTTCAGAAGAGCCCAACATAACGCTGCCCACCCGGGCGGCATAGCTATCCGGTCCGCATTCCTGGATCAGGCTTTCCAGAATCGCCAAAGACCCGCTGCCGGAAACCGGTTTCATCACCAGCATGGGCAAAAGCTCCTCCGGGACACCGGCCATTTGAAAAACCGGCGCTAAAAGCTGCTGGATCAGATCCAAAGCGCCGGAGCCTTTAAAAAGATCAATGGCAATAAAAACAGCGACTAAATAAGGAATGATCTCCACCGCCGTCATCAGACCTTCCTTAGCGCCCTGGATAAACGAGGCGTATATATCCAGTCTTTTAAAAAGGCCATACAAAAGGATCCCCGACATAACCGCCGGTATAAAGCCCACGGAAAGGCCCACAACAACAGCGCTCACCCGGCAGCTCTCCTTTCAAACCATTTACAGATCAAAACAGCGGTCACGGTGGAAATCAAGGTAGCGATCAATGTCGGCAAAATAATGTCCTCCGGCTGTGAAGCTCCGGTTTCGCTTCTGATCTTCAAAACGGTAACCGGCACCAGCTGAATAGAGGACATGGTGATAGCAAGAAACATACACATGGTATCGCTTGCCCTTGCGCTTCTCCGGTTTTCCTCATCCAGCCGTTTCATGGCCTGAAGGCCGAAAACCGTAGCCGTATTGCCTACCCCGAACATATTGGCGGCAAAGCTCATACAAATCAGGCTCAGGGTTTCTTCATCCTTTTCCCCGGGAAATACCTTTGACACCACCGGCTTCGCCTTTTCCGCCAAAAGCCGGATCAATCCCGCGTCCTCGGCAACCTTTAAAAGACCTGACCAGACCGCCATGATCCCGGCAAGACCCAGAACAAACATGATGGCGCTTTCGCTGCTGTGCATCAATATGTCATTGATATCTCCCCAATTTCCTTTCCATCCCGCAAAAAAAACGCCGGCAATCAGCATGCCCGCCCAAATCTTTGACATCGCCTCTCCCCCTTGTCTTTGGCTACACTATATTCCCCCCTTTCCCTTCCTATGCCTGTCTTCAAAAATCTCTTGTATTCTTCCGTTTTTTGGGGGATAATAAAAAGACATAAAGGAAATATTGAGGGAGGGTTTCGCCGTGAATGAAATAACACTGACGCTGGGACAAGCGTGTATGCTGATCATCGTTTTTTTTGTAATTCTTCTGCTGATCTACCTGATCACACTGGCAAAAAATCTCCTGCCCTCCGTTAAGGCGCTGGCAAGGGTCATGGAAAATGTAGAAACGATCACCGAATCCGCTGCCCGCAGTACGGAAAAAGCGGAAACCGTTGTTTCTGACGTAACAGACATCACTACCTCCGTGGTACACACCATAAAAAAGCAAACCACCGTCCTGGGCCAGGTTTCCAGCATTGTCTCCGCCATGCGGGTTCTGGCGGAGCTGTTCTCCCGGGAAGGAGAGCAGCAGGATGCCGCCAGCAACGACCCTTCCTGCGGCAGCGAAGCTTCTCAGAAGCCAAAAGAGCCCTCTCAGCAGTAGCCTAACCAAAAACGGGCCCCCGGTATCCTCAAACCGGCAATACTTCTTTAAGCCGGTCTTTCCAGAAACCCAGGGAAACACCGGCATAAATTATTCTGACATCTGTAAAAAACAAGGGCGGAAAATCCCTCTAACCGGTTGACTAATCTTGTAATCATTGGTAATATTTAGTTTAAATTAAAGGGCATTCCCCTGACAGAAGGAGTTGAGACGTATGAAGGCTACCGGTATTGTGCGAAAAGTTGACGAGCTGGGGCGTATCGTTTTGCCCATCGAGCTGCGGCGAACACTTGATATCAACATAAAGGATCCTCTGGAAATATTCGTAGACGATGAATACATCATTTTGAAAAAGTATACTCCCGCCTGTATTTTCTGCGGAAGCGCCACTGACATCAAACGAATCAAGGATAAAAACGTCTGCGCAAACTGTCTTCAGGAAATGAAGGAGTTAAAGGTCTGACGGTCTTCTGTCCCCTGAATCGACGGTTCGTTTTTCTGACCGGTTCACTTTTTTCTGAAAAAACGAAAACCCCCGCTGATCAAAACGGCGGTTATAAAAAATCAGCCTTTCCGGGCTGATTTTTTCTCTTTATAATTTTTTACCCTGCGGCCCCCTTATTGCAATGGTTCCTCAGCGTCTCTTTAAGTCCGTTCATATATCTGCCGTATCCTTTGCGAATATCCCCCCTCTTCCTCATATACCCAGAGAGGCTCCAGGATTTTCAGCTCCGGCCTTCCATATTTTACGCAGTGAAGCAGAAACAGGTTGGGAGATTGATCTTTTCTGGGCTGGATCAGCTGCATTTGTTTAGGCTCCAAACGATAGCGCCTGCATAAAACCATCACGTCTACCATCCGATGCGGCCGGTGAATCATATAAAAAGAACCGCCCTCCTTCAGTATCTCAGAAGCGCAGGAAATAAAATCCTCCAGGCTGCCTAATATCTCATGCCGGGCCGCCGCCCTTTCCGCAGCCTCATTTAAAATGCCTTCTCCCGCCGCCATATAAGGAGGATTCGTCACCAGCGCATCCTGCGTCTGCCTGCCGATTTGAGAAGCCGCATCCTTCACATTTCCTTTCAGGATCGTGATTTTTTCCGACAAAGCGTTCAGCTCGACGGTGCGCCGGGCCATTTCCGCCACCTCTTCCTGGACTTCCACGCCCGTCACATGAAAAGGCTTCGCCTTATGATATAAAATCAGCGGTAAAATACCCGTTCCTGTCCCCAGATCTGTTATCCGGGCGTTTCTATGGTTTTTGGCAAAATCCCCCAGCAGCACCGCGTCAATGCCATAGCAGAACCATCGGGGATTCTGAATCAGCTTCAGCTCTCCAAAGCCGATCCGATCGATCCTTTCTCCTGGATCTGTTTTTTCCCTTTGCTTTTTTTTCATAATCAATCGCCGAGGATCTCCTTCATTTCTTCATCCAGCACCGGCTCCTCTGCCTTTGTGTGCTTTCGTTCGATCCTGTCGATTTCCTTTTTATGGAGACTGACCACATCATCCTCCAGCCCGTTGGGATTGCCTTCCTCGCCCTGCTGGAAGAACCGTACCTGGAGTTTTCCCTCCAGAATATTCGTATCTACCACCAGCGCCTGCCTTCCCTTCACCCGGACTCGATCTCCCGGATCCGGCATGTTCTTTTTCATTTGCACATAAACATCGTTTTCATATTTCAGGCAGCACATCAGCCGGCCGCAGATTCCGGAAATTTTCGTAGGATTAAGTGAAAGGTTCTGCACCTTCGCCATTTTGATAGATACCGGTTCAAAATCCGGCAGCCAGGAGTGGCAGCACAGGCTCCTGCCGCAGGTCCCGATCCCGCCGATCATCTTTGCCTCGTCCCGCACACCGATCTGACGCAGTTCGATACGCATCTTGAAAATACCGGCCAGATCCTTGACAAGCTCCCGGAAATCCACTCTTCCATCAGCGGTAAAATAAAAGATGACCTTTGTTTTATCGAAAGTATATTCTACATCGATCAGCTTCATTTCCAGATGATGCTTTTCGATTTTTTCCTGGCAGATAGAAAGAGCCCGTTCCTTTTTTTTCAGGTTTTCCTCATATTGTTCATCGTCCTCACGGGTCGCGATGCGAAGCACATCTCTCAGCGGCAGGACGATTTCCTCCTCCGCCACTTCCTTGACCCCTTCCATAACCTCTCCGTATTCCAGCCCTCTGGCGGTCTCAACGATCACATGATCCCCCTCCTGGGGCAAAAGGCTTCCTGGGTCAAAATAATAAATTTTTCCGGCGGTTTTAAATCTCACTCCGACTACTTTTATCATTTTTTTCCTCTCTATTTTCATTGTTATGCGACGCTCCCGTTACAAGGCGATGCTTTTCAAAGCATAGCTGACTCTTCCATTACGAGCAATATCTGTTTTTGCCTGCTCGATCCTTTCCATCATCAGAGCCGGCCATCTGCCCTTTTCTCCGCCTTCTGTTTTCCTCAGCATTTCATAAAGCCCGGGCAGCTGATCCTGATTTACAAGCAGGAGCGGATCGATCCCTCTGCTCAAGAAAAGCGCATCCCGAAACCAGAATTCCATCAAATCCAAAAGCTCCATCGCTTCCGCGCCGTCTGTTACCGACTGTATTTCCCGGGCAAAATCGATAAACCCGTCTTTGTCCCCCAGCGCTTTAGCGCATCGGATCGCCCTTTCCCGTCGGGCCGGAAAATCTTCATCCGCCCCAAGACGGATCGCCCTGCCCACAGAACCGTAGGAAAAGGCGGACACCATTTTACCATAAGCCTGGGAGATACCCAGGCTTTTCGTCAAATAGCCGGCAATGCTTTCCTGATCCACCGGCCGAAAGCGCAGATTCACACACCTTGACTGAATGGTAGGCAAAATCGACTGGATGTTTTCCACAAGTAAAATCATCACTGAATTGCCCTTTGGCTCCTCCAGAGTTTTTAAAAGACGGTTTTGCGCCCGTTCCGTGATGGTATCGGCCTGTTGGATCACAAAAACGCTGCGCTCGCCCTCAAAGGGTTTTTTTGCCGCCTGGTTTTGCACCTCTTCGATCACCTGATCCTTGATGCTTTTCCCCTCCGGCTCTATATAATGATAATCCGGATGATTGCCTCCCGTAAAACGGACGCAGCTTTCGCAAAGATCACAGGCTTCCCCTCCCTGGGGGTGACGGCACAAAAGCCCCTTGGCAAAAACCTGCGCCGCCAAACGCTTACCCACACCGTCAGGGCCTTCAAATAAATAGGCATGAAAGGCTGTATTCTTTTCCACATGCTCCCGCAGCTGCCGGAGGATCTCCTGGTTTCCCATTATCTGTGAAAATCTCATCCTCCAGCCGCTCCCTTACCGCCGGGCCTTGACGATCTCCGATTTTTTCCGTGCCTGGTCGCTCTGTCAAGCCCGGGAGAAAGCGGTCTTCGCTTTCTGTCAACAGCCCCCATGTATCTGAAATCATATGGATAATCCTGCCTTCGGTTCGGCCTTTTTCTGGGTATCCGCTCGCTATATTCCTGCTGGGCGTCCAGCTCCTCACGAAGCCCTCGAATAAATCGAAAAGCGATATACATCACCGGTATACACAGCAGCAGAACCAAAAGTAATTTGATGAGCAGCATCATGACACTTCTCCTCTGATTCTTCCTAGCCTATAATTATATCATACATATCCATCTACAGCCAAGCCCGAAGCGTCATTTAAAATACCGGGAAAGATTCTCTCGGAGGATCTCCATTACCTGATCCCTGCCCTCTGTGATTTCATACTCCCCCGCCAGGTAGACCTTCAAAAGCAAGTCAAGGCGCTCCGCGTATTTTATCATAACCTGATCCAGCGTCAGTCCCTGCTTCTGGAACGGCTCCACATCTACTCTGGCATATTCCAGCTTGATCACGGCCCTCTTTTTTTCCTTCCCTTCCGTAACGTCATACACCGTCACATCCACATCATTATAAAAAGGCTCATCGGGCACAAGCCTGATTTTTCTCATATGCTTCGCTCCCTTTCTTCCTGGTCCCGCGTTTCGCTTTTTTCTTCTATTTTTCCCTTTTGCCTGGTCATTCCTATCGATTATTTTATTATACCATGTTCCCCTTCCTGGGAACATGACCTAAAGGTGTCATTTACTTTACTGATTGATGAATTTAAAAAAAAGAGACTCGAATGAGTCTCTTTAAAAGTTAACCGGCAGCTACCTACTCTCCCGGGCAGTCGCCCACCAAGTACCATCGGCGTTTGAGAGCTTAACTTCTGTGTTCGAGATGGGAACAGGTGTA
>CALWZU010000017.1 GCA_944386095.1 uncultured Clostridia bacterium
GGCGGTTTTGCCGGATCAGATCGAGATTTTTGAAAACGAGACCAAGGTGATCGACCTGGGGTTTCCCTTCAGTGTTCAGATTGACGAAACAGAACCTGTGCTGCAGCAGACAGACGGACTGGAAAAAAGCGGCGGCAGTTTTAATCTGACGCCCCGGCAGGCGGGAGAATCCTCTGTGACCGTAAGCCTTTTGGATACGATCCCTTTGAAGGAAATATCCGTGAAGGTTTTGCCAAAGGCCACGCTGATTCCCGGAGGAGAATCTATCGGTGTGCGAATGGATATTAAAGGGGTCGTGATCGTAGGCCTTGAGGATATTCCTGTCTCCGGCGGCGTTTCAGTCAATCCGGGTCTGGAGGCAGGGCTTGATATCGGAGATGTGATTTTAGCTATCGATGGGAAGGAAATCGAAAATTCCCAGCAGGTCAGGGATCTGTTAAACGATGGCGGCCGCCACCGGGCGGTCTCTCTTAAAATAAAAAGAAGCGATAAAACGAAAGAAATCCAGGTGGAGCCGGTTTTATCGGCAGACGAAAATCAGTACCGGCTGGGACTTTGGGTCAGAGACAAAACGGCGGGCATCGGGACCCTCACCTATTATAATCCTCAGGATCAAAGCTTCGGGGCGCTGGGACATGCCATTACCGATCCGGATACGGGAGTTTTGGTGGATGTAGGACAGGGGGAGATCCTCCACTCCAGGATCGTCTCTATCAAACAGGGCGCCTCGGGAAGTCCGGGGGAGGTAAGAGGGGTTTTTTACGAGACGGAAAATCCCATGGGCAGCCTTTATGCGAATACGGAAAAGGGGGTGTTCGGAAGGGCCTACAGTGAAATGACCCAGACTCTTTCAAAGGAGCCCTGTGAAATAGGCTATCAAAATGAAGTGAAAAAGGGAAAGGCGAGTATTTTCACATCCATCGATGAAGGAGAGGTCAAGGAATATGAAATCCAGATAGAAAAGGTAAACCGGCAGCTTACCCCGGGGACGAAAGGGATGGTAATTCAGGTGACAGATGAAAGGCTTCTTGAAAAAACCGGCGGGATCGTCCAGGGAATGAGCGGAAGCCCGATTATGCAGGAGGGAAAGATAATCGGAGCCGTGACCCACGTGTTTGTCAACGATCCTACAAGAGGCTACGGAATTTTTATCGAATGGATGCTTAAGCAGGCAAAGGAAAGGGAGTAAAAAGATCTTTTTATTCATAATATTTTGTAAATTGGGCTCGTTTTGAAAAGAATGTTGCGAAATTTTATACCTTGATAAATTGTCGTAAATATATAAAATATGAGTAGGGAATGTTGTATGTTTGCGTATTTCATAATCTAAGCAGGAAGATTGTTGTTAGCGCAGAGGGGGTTTATGGATGGAAGCGGTAACGATGGGAATTGTAGATGATAATCTGGATTTTTGCGCGACACTGAAGGATTTCTTCCACAAGGATTCTAGCGTTTTCGTCTCCTGGTTTGCCCACGATGGAGAGGAAGCGATAGAAAAACTGAAAAATCAGCAGCCGGACGTTCTTTTACTGGATATTATCATGCCGAAACTGGACGGACTGGGGGTATTGGAAAAGCTCAATGCCATGCTGGAGGGGAAAAAAACAAAGGTGATCGTGCTATCCGCTGTCAAACAAGAATCCATTATACACAAGGCCATCAGCCTGGGCGCAGAATATTATATCGTAAAACCATTTGATCTATCGGTTCTTTCCAGCAGGATCAAACAAATTTCATCAGGGGTGGTTCAAGAGAGTGTTTCCAAAGGCGCGTTAACCGGCGCGGGGATGAGCTCTCCATCGGAAGCCAGGGAGGAAGATCTGGAGGTGGAAATCACAAATATCATCCATGAGATCGGGGTACCTGCACATATCAAGGGATATCAGTATATCCGCCATGCCATCAGTATGGTGGTGGAGGATGTGGATCTGCTCAGCGCCGTAACAAAAGAACTGTATCCCGCAATAGCCAAGAAATATCATACGACTCCAAGCCGTGTAGAACGTGCCATCAGACATGCAATAGAGGTCGCCTGGAATCGTGGTAAAATAGATACGATCGACAAGCTTTTCGGCTACACCGTCCATACGGATAAAGGAAAGCCCACAAATTCGGAATTTATCGCCATTATTGCGGATAAGCTCCGGCTGGAACGCAAGGCGAGCTGAATATAACGCAGGATAAAGAGACCTTGCCGGAGCGCAGGGTTTCTTAAATTTAGGGAAAATATGGACCGGAAGAGAGGAAAAAGCATGAGTATACTGACAAACCAGCTGATAGAGAACTATACAAACTCTCTGTACAGACAGGACGACCCATTTTTAACACAGCTCAGGCAGCAGGCCCAAAGCAGCCTTGTCCCGATCATTACCCGGGATACGGAACGGCTTTTGTATACGTTGTGCGCCCTGATCCGTCCCGGGCGGATTTTGGAAATCGGCACAGCCATCGGCTATTCTGCCGTCTGCTTTGCCAAGGCGGCTCCCCAGGCAAGGATATTGACCATAGAATCCAGGGAACGCTCCTGTCATAAGGCAAGGGAAAATTTTCTGAAGGCCGGTGTGCAGGAGCGGGTGAGGGTGCTGCAGGGAAAGGCAGAGGAGGTGCTTCCCACTCTTTCCGGCTCCTTTGATCTGATTTTTATCGACGCTGCCAAGGGCCAGTATATGACCTTTTTCTGCCTTGCCGCACCTTTTATGGAGCCCGGCTGCCTGGTCATTTCAGATAATGTCCTTTATAAGGGGATGCCGGCGGACGACAGCTTTGTAGATATAAGACGAAACAAAACCATCGCGAAAAGAATGCGGCGGTATCTTTCTTATCTGACAGAGGAACCGGCTTTGGAAACCTGCCTTCTTTCCGTGGGGGACGGGGTTGCCCTCAGCTTTTGCAAAAGCAGGCCCCAGCCTGAAAATCAGGCCGCCTGCCAGGACGATGATTAAAACAGCAGGGTCAAAAATCCATAGGAAAAGAAAAATAAAGCAACGCAAAGAGGGGGCTTTATTTTTTTTACCCCAAGGCCGGGCCTGAGGAAACTGGTTATAAGCGCGCAGAGATTGAGGACATAGCAGGTTCTGATAAAGACAAAGGCCGGAAGGAAAAACAGTAAAAGAGCTTGGCAGCGAACCAGGGAAGGAAGGCTGAGAAGGCTCATGATCAGGCAGAAGGCAAGGTAAAGAAGGATCAGGATGCCATAGGCTCTTCTTCCCTTTGGGCTCAGGGCCGGAAGACAGATCAGCCAGAAAAGCAGATCTGCGGCCGCCACCTTTGCGGGAAAGCTTTTCATAAATCCATCTGCAATAAAAAGCAGGGAAGTGCCCTGATGTAGGGCAAACAAAAGCATAATAAGGGCGGAAAGAAGGAAGCCCCATAAAAGCAAAAGGGCGCAGTTGACAGAGGAGGAAAGGTCTATGCCGATGGAAAGGATCATGGCCAACAGCATGGAAAGATAAAGGGAAAAACAGCTCAGATGGCCGGGGAAGGCTTCGGCGCAGCTCAGAGCGAAGATGCAAAGAAACAGTGCGCCGGTGGCAAAAAGATAAAGGGCCTTCAGAGAAAGGGCAGGCTTTAGGAAAAAACCGGAAAGGCTGGGGAAAAATAAAGCCGCATCTTCCTCCTGGGTAAAGTAGGGATCCTTAAGCTTTGATCCGGGCATTTCCTGGAGCTTGGGGACGTTTTGAGCGGCATAGGGCTGCCGGGGGCTTTTGAAAACCATCGCCCGGAAGGCTTTGGAGGTGGTGGGGACAAGCCCGGAGGAATAGGGTATGCCGAAAACGGTCTTGATACACATATTGACCAGCACGTATAAAAGGCCGAGGGCAACGCCGTACATGCCGAAAAATCCGCCCAAAAGCAGGAACATAAATCGCAGCACCACAAGGGAATCCATAAGGGAAGGAATGACAAAGGCGCTGATGGCGCTCATGGCGGCTACAAGCACCATAGGTGCGCTTACAAGACCGGCGCTGACGGCGGCATCCCCGATGATCAGGCCGCCCACGATGCTGACCGCATGACCGATTTCCTTTGGCAGGCGCAGTCCGGCTTCCCGCATGATTTCATAGCCTATATTGATAATCAGCCCTTCGATAAGAAAGGGATAGGCGATGGCGCCTTCCGCTTCATAGATTTTTTCCCGGAAAACATCCGGCAGGATCTCCGGATGAAAGGTGGCAAGGGCCACATATAATCCGGGCAGGAGAAAGGACAGCAGGAAGGCGGCGTACTTGATCATTCTCAGAAAATTGGAATAGACCGCTTTATATTCGTAGTCGTCAAGACTTTGAAAATGCTCGGGAAATAAAAAGGGCAGAATCAGCACAAAAGGCGTACCGTCTATGATAAGCCCCACCTTTCCCTCATACAGCTTGGCGCAAAGGGTATCCGGCCGCTCTGTGGTGCCGATTTCCGTAAACAGGGATAGGGGCTTTTCCAGAAACTGCAGCTTGACGCTGCCGCTTTCCAAAACCACATCCAGCTCAGCCTTTTCCAGCTTATCCCGGATCTGCGCCAAAAGCCTTCTGGATACAGTGCTTTGCAGATAAACAAGAGCGCAGTCCGTCCGGCTTTTTTTCCCAAGACGGATCCCCTGAAAAACCAGATCCGGCGTTTTCATTCTGCGGCGGATCAGGGTCTGATTGATTTTAAGGGCCTCTACAAAGCCTTCCTTTGAGCCTTTGATGTTTTCATCGGTGCTGGGAGAGGAAATGGAACGAAAAGGAAAGCCCTGAGCCCCGAAGACGATCGCCTCCGGCACATCCTCCACAAGGATAAGGCCAAAGCCCGAATAGATAAAGGAAAAGGCATCTGAAAAGGTAGAGGCTGTTTTTTCATCGGGGGAAATGACCCGGGAGGAGAGGATCTGGTGATACAGCTCCTGGGGCGTTTTTGCGGAAAAATCCTGTTTTCCGCAAAGAGCCAGAGTGATGATCTGGGAAAAATAAAAAGCATCTACCATCCCCTCTGCGGCAGCCACTGCGACGGGGATGGAACCGATATCGATCCTGCGGATCACCAGATCTCCCGATCCATCCGTCATTTTTTTCATGGCGGCGATGTTTTCGGAAAGGCTTTGATATAAATAGGAATCCGTTTGCTTCATGGTATGCCCTCTTTTCCTGAAGAATATGCCCTAAGACCGGCGGCGGTTTTGAGATAGTTTGTCCAGGAAAAAAGTGAAATATGTGAAAGGGATCCGGAACATTTTCCAGAAAGGCTCGTCTAAATAATAGAATCGTTTTAGGTATTTCATTTGCGATGAAATGGGGGTGCACATTGATGAAGAAAAAAAGAAAGGGAATCGCTCTTGCGGCGGCTTTTTGTCTGTTTTTTACGGCCTCACCCGGGGTTTATGCCGCTGCGGACCAGAGTCAGGGCCTGGAAAGGGCGATCCTGTCCGTAAAGGAAGTCGTGGAGATCCCTGAAAGCTTCACGGAATTTGAGTACACAAGCAATGAAACGGAGCAAAACGGCGCCCGGTGGGATCTGTACTGGCATGACGAAGCCTACAGCAGCAGCATTTACGCCGGAGTGGATGAGGAAAATCAGCTGATCAGTTTTACCAGCTACAGCGGCAGTCAGGAGGGAGGCCCTCTGGCCAGCGTCAGCCGGGAGAAGGCCCGGGAAAGCGCCCTGGCTTTTTTGCAAAAGGCTATGCCGGAGGCGGCAGGGCAGATGCAGGAGGATGAAGGGCAGGAAGCTTCCTATGGGAATACGTTTGATTTTTCCTATACCTTTTATAAAAACGGCGTCCCGGCAGCCTTTAAAACGGCTCAGGTGGGCGTAAACAAATACACGGGGCAGGTTACCCGTTTTTCCCAGGAAAGCGCCGGCATGGAGAGTCTGTCCTATCCCCCTCTGGAGGGAGCTATCACCGGGGAAGAGGGTAAAAAGGCTTATCTGGATCAGTTCGGGTTAAAGCTGCAATATAACCTGGTGCAGGACTATGAAAGCCGGCGTATCCAGGTGACGCCCGCCTATGTTCTTTCCGCTGATCAATCTCACGGTATCGATGCCATGACAGGTGAAAAGGCGGCGCTTTATAAGGAAGAATACCGGATAGGTTCTACCGCGGAAAACGGGGTCCAGGATCAGGCGGCTTCCGGCGCCGGGGCGGCGGATAAGGGTTTTTCTGAGGACGAGCTGAGAGAGCTTCAGCAGACGGAAAACCTCATGAGCCAGGAAGCGGCCCTGGAGGCGGTTTCTTCACAGGTTCCCGGAAGCGGCTCCTGGCGCGGGCCGGAAAACGCCACTCTTACAAGAGACGCTTTTGACGGGGATCTGTATTATTGGGATTTTTACGTTTCGGGAAAAGGAAACGCCAGAGTGAATGCTCTCACGGGAGAGCTGATATTCTTTTACCGGGATTTGCAGGATAAGGCGGCTGAAAAAGATATTTCCCAGAAAGACGCTTTGGAGCAGGCGAAGGCATTTCTGGAGGAGATCTGTCCCCAAAAGCTTTCTCAAAGCGTTTTTGAGGAAAATGTAAATGACGGCCCTGTTCAGGGGGATGTATATGATTTTGTCTGGAACCGCCAGGAACAGGGAATCGAGGTCTCCGGAAACAGCCTGAGGGTTTCCTATGACAAAACAAGAGGAGAGATCATTTCCTACAGCCAAAGCTGGAATGAAGGGCTTACCTTCCCGTCCCTGGAAGGGGCCATGACGGCTCAGGCTGCCTTTGATATCGCCTCTGAGCAGGCCGGATATACCCTGATGTATCTGCTTTCTCCCCAGGAAAGCCCGGTTGCTGTCTACAGCTTTGAAAAAAGGGATACGGTGTATCTGGATCCCTTCACGGGAAAGAGGATCAACAGGGACGGAACCCCCTATCATCAGGAGGGGCTTCCTTCTTACGGAGACATTCAGGGCAGATGGTATGAGGCTACGGTAAAGACCCTTCTGGAAAATGGATATTATCTGCCCGGAGAGGATTTTAAAGGAGGGGAGCCTATTACCCAGGAAGATTTTCTCAGGTTTCTTTTTTCGCCCTATCCTTCCTACGAAGGAGACAGCCAGAGCTTTTATGAAATGCTTATGGACCGGCAGATGATCAAGGAAGGGGAAATCGATCCGGAAGCGGTGGTTTTGAGACAGGATGGAGCCAAATTTGTGATCCGCGCCCTGGGACTGGAGCAGGCGGCTACTATTCCTGAAATATACCGCAATCCCTTCCGGGATCAGATCGATAAGGAATATCTGGGATATGCGGCTCTCTGCGGAGGACTGGATATTTTTTCGGGGGATACAAAGGGCAATTTCAACGGAAAGGGTCAGCTGACCAGAGGGGAGGCTGCCGCCGTGGTTTATCAGTATCTGAAGGTTCAGTAAAGCGTTTTTGGCAAAACAAAGGCCGGGAAACAAAGGCCGGGAAATTCTCTGTGGTTTTCCCTTTGCAATTATGATAAAATTGAAAAAACAGGCATCAGGGAAAGGATGAGATCATGGCTCAAAAAAAACGCTCCGGAAAAAAGACGTCCGCAAAGGCCCGGCCTTTGGAAAAACATAAAAGGGAGCCGGCCAGGGAAAAGGCGCCGGCCCGGAAAAAAAGAAAGATCAAAAAACGGTTTTTCCTGTTCTGCGGAATTCTCGTTCTCCTGATCGGGATCGGCTGTTTTTTTGCCATTCGCGCCATTACGGGAGGAGAAGGGGAGGAAGCCCAAAAGGATGGAAATGGGCAGCAAACCACCCAGAGCGCTTTGTCAGCTACCTCCGGCGCCCTGTCTCAGACCAGCCAGGGGGCGCTTTCCCAGACAACCCAGGGAGGAGTTCTTCCCGCTCCGGGAGGAGAGGCCACCACGGAGGCGGCGATTTACGATGCGGTTTTAAACAGCTATTATATCAGTCCCATCGGCCAGACAAAGGCGGTTGTCTGTGAAACCTTCGGAGATGTTACCGAAAGCGAAAGCTGGAACGGGGGAATCTATTTTCACAGGCAATTCCCGGAAACCATGTATGTTCGATACGCCGGCCTTTCGGGAGATATATCGGCTCTTCAGGATGCCAGCGTGTGCACGATGGTAGAAATCGCCCTGGAAAAGATCATGGAGCTTCCCGAAGCTTTTACGCCAGCCGCCTGGGGAGCCGTCCGGGTCAACGAAGAAAATCCCGGCATGGAATGGACGGATTATTATTACAGTATTCCCTTTTCTACCGGCGCCTTCACTTTAACTGTATTTTGCGATGAAAAGGGCGTGGTCTGGCCGGATACACATATCCAGGTGAGCGTGGCGGGCTCGTAGGCCGTTATGGGAATGAAACAAATGAAACATAAGAACAGCCGCTGAAAATAAAAAACCAGCATCTGCCGGTGATCTATCCCATCCGTAAACAAAGAGGGCGTCCCTGCCGTCATTTCTGACTGTGGGACGTCCTTTTTTCATGCTCCGGACACGTTGGCCTCATTCCGATGATAAGGAGCTTGCAGGCTATGCTTGTTTTTCATGGGAAAAGGGCTCTGAATAGCCAAAATCTGAGGGGTCAGGGCTTGGGAAGGGAAACGATTTTAAGCTGGCTGGGATCTCTCGATTGAGAGTCGTAAGCCACAAGGTCATAAATCAGAGGATCCTTCAGCAGTATTTCCCATGCGGTCCTGACGGCCTGGATAAAGTCGGGCCGCAGGCTGACATCCTCATCCAGAAGCGGGCACCGGTAGGGAAGCGCTTCCGGATAGCGGATCAGAAGCAATTTCCCCTGAGGATCCAAATGAGGCGTAAGGGGGAAAAAACGGCATTGAAGGGGCCGAAGATGCCTTGGACAGCAGGGTGCGGTTTTGCAGGTGACATAATAGACCCTGCCTTTCCAGCTGGGCGGAAAATCATAGTCCTGGGCGTAGTCATAAGACCACTCCAGCCAGTCTTCCTTTTTCGTGAAAAGCTTTTCTTCGCCGGGCAGGAGATAAATGACCATATCTTCTCCTTCGCTTTTACAGCAAACAGCGCCGCAAAGGCTTCCGCAGTCTCCGGAAAGAGGGGTGGTATCATCCAAAAGCCGGTAAATCCCTTGATAGGTTTCTTTTTTTATGGTACTCTTCATCATGTATATCGTGCTAACAGAAAGCAAACCTACCGTCAATCCGCTTTGGCAGGGCGGCGGGACGGCCAGGCGGTTATGAGGATTCGTCTGAGAAAATGGGTAAAGCCCCGGCGCTTTTCGGCGGCGGGAAGGAAAGAAAGGGAAAAATACCATGAGGGAGAAAAAAATCGAATTACTGGCTCCCTGCGGAGATCTGGAAAAGCTGAAAATCGCCGTGGAATACGGAGCTGACGCAGTATATTTCGGCGGCGAAATGTTCGGCCTGAGAGCGGCGGCGGGAAACCTGACGGTGGAAGAGATCCGGGAAGGGGTAGCTTATGCCCATGAAAGAGGAAAACGGGCCTATATGACCCTGAATATTTTTGCTCATAACGAGGATATCCAGGGGCTTTCCGAATATCTGCCAAGGCTTTCTTCTATTCCCATCGATGGGTTTATCGTCTCTGACCCTGGCGTCATACAGCTTATCCGCCAGTTTATGCCCCAGGCGGAAATTCATCTTAGCACCCAGGCCAATACCACCAATTACGCCAGCGCCTCTTTCTGGCATCAGCAAGGGGTGAAGCGGATCGTTCTGGCAAGAGAATTGAGCCTTGAAGAAATTCGCCTGCTGAGGGAAAAAACGCCCCCGGCCCTTGAACTGGAGGCTTTTGTGCATGGAGCCATGTGCATTTCCTATTCCGGAAGGTGCCTGTTGAGCAATTTCATGACCCACAGAGACGCTAACAGGGGCGCCTGTTCTCACCCCTGCCGCTGGCAGTACCATCTGGTGGAACAGCAAAGGCCCGGAGAATACATACCGGTGGAGGAGGATGAGAGAGGGACCTATTTTTTCAATTCCAAGGATCTTTGCATGATAGAGCATATTCCGGAGTTGGCGGCGGCGGGAGTAGACTCCTTTAAGATCGAAGGAAGGATGAAAAGCATCTTTTATGTTGCCGTAACGGTAGGGGCTTATCGAAAGGCTCTGGATCTTTATGAAAAGGATCCTTCCCATTACGAATTTGATCCGGCTTTTTTGGAGGAGTTAAAAAAGGCCAGCCACCGGGATTTTTCCACGGGCTTTTATTTCGGCGGGCCCGGGGAGGAAGGGCAGAACTACGAAAGGGGAAGCTATATAAAGGATTACGTATTTTTGGGGCTTGTAAAGAGCTATGACCCCAGCACCGGCATGGCGCTGGTGGAGCAGAGAAATAAGATGGAAAGGGGCGAACAGATCGAGGTGTTCGGCCCCTGGGGAGAGCCCTTTGCCCAGAGCCTGCAGGTGATGCTGGATGAAGAGGACAGACCTATTCAGAAGGCGCCTCACGCTCAGCAGATGGTCAAAATCCTGATGGAAAAACCGGTGGGCCCCTTTTTTATGATCCGCAGGAGGGCGGGAAAGGAGTAGCATATGAAGCAGATCGAAATCGTATCCGGTGAATTTGCATTTATGGCCCGTTTGCTGGAAGAAGAAGCCCCTCAGACCTGCCGGGCTTTTCTGAAGATGCTTCCTTTGGAAAGCAGCTTTATCCATGTGAGATGGAGCGGAGAAGGCCTTTGGATTCCTTACGGGGATCTGCGTCTGGGGCTTCCCTATGAAAATCATACCTCTCATCCGGCAAAGGGAGAAATGCTTTTATATCCCGGAGGGATCAGTGAAATGGAAATCATTCTTTCCTACGGAAGATGCCTTTTTGCCAGCCAGCACGGCCAGCTTTCGGGCAATCACTTCCTCACCATTACCCAGGGCCTTGAGGATCTGGAACGCTTTGGGAAAAAGGTCCTGTGGGAAGGGGCGCAGAAAATCCAGATGAGGCTGGTTTAAAACAGGAGGATCGCCCTCCCTTTTCCGCCTGTCCTTGGAATTTTGAAACAGATGCCTGGGGCAGAGGCTGCATTTGGCTATATCGGACTGTTTTTTAGAAAACCTCAGGGGATTTTGGGTGAAATTTTCCTAAAACGCCGTGAAAAATGCTTGCATTGGAAAATTCGTTATAGTATAGTAGTTAAGGACGTTTTTGTCTGAAAAACACACACATCCTGCGATTTGGAAATGGTGCTGTCTGAAAAGCCCTAAACCGGGCGGGACGGTAGTTTTTAAAGACGAACAGGATGGAGGAAAAACCAAGGAGGAACAAGTATGGCAATTATTTCAATGAAACAGCTGCTGGAAGCCGGTGTGCATTTCGGCCACCAGACAAGAAGATGGAACCCTAAAATGGCGGAGTACATCTTTACGGAAAGAAACGGCATTTATATCATCGACCTGCAGAAAACCGTAAAGAAGATCGATGAAGCCTATGCCTTCATGAAGGAAGCGGCGGAATCCGGCCGGCCGGTCCTGTTTGTGGGAACCAAAAAGCAGGCCCAGGACGCCATTCAGGAAGAAGCAAAGCGCTGCGGCATGTTTTATGTGAATCAGAGATGGCTGGGCGGTATGCTGACAAACTACAAAACCATCAGCGGCAGAATCAGAAGGCTCAATGAAATCAAGGAAATGGAAACCGACGGAACCTTCGAAGCCCTGACCAAAAAAGAGGTCATGAAGCTCAAGCATGAGATGGAAAAGCTGGAAAGATTCCTGGGCGGTATCAAAGATATGAAGGGAACACCGGCCGCAATGTTCGTGGTGGATCCCAAGAAGGAAAAAATCGCTGTAAGAGAAGCCAGAATCCTGGGTATTCCCATTGTTGGCATCGTTGATACCAACTGCGATCCTGACGATGTGGACTACATCATCCCCGCCAACGATGACGCTATCAGAGCGGTGAGACTGATCACAGGAAAAATGGCCGATGCTGTTATCGAAGCCAACCAGGGCGAGCAGATGGATCCGGGTGAAGAAACGGAAGCAGAACCCGTCGAGGAGCAGCAGGCAGAAGAAGCGGCGGAAAATACACAAGCCTAAGGGCACAATCTACAGGAAGAGAGGATGTTAAGCAAATGGCGGTAACAGCTGCAATGGTAAAAGAGCTGCGTGAGAGAACGCAGGCTGGTATGATGGACTGCAAAAAAGCGCTGACGGAAACCGACGGCGATATGGACAAGGCCATCGAATATTTAAGAGAAAAGGGCCTGGCAAAGGCCGCGAAAAAGGCCGGCAGAATCGCTTCTGAGGGCCTTGTGAACATCGTGATCGAGGATGGCGGGAAAAAAGCCGCTATCGTAGAGGTCAATTCCGAAACGGACTTTGTGGCTAAAAATGAGGAATTCAAAAATTTTGTTTCCGATCTGGCCGGTCTGGCTCTTAATACAAAGGCGCAGAATATCGAAGCCTTCCTTAAGGAAGCTTATCCGGGGGAAGGAACGGTAGAGGAAGCGCTGCAAAATAAAATCGCCAAAATCGGCGAAAACATGAACGTCAGAAGATTTGCCAGATTTGAAAAGCCCGGCGTGGTCAATGTGGGATATCTTCACGGCGGCGGAAAGATCGGCGTTATCGTCGGCCTTGAAACGGAAGCCTCCTATGATCAGATCGAAACCGTCGGAAAAGACGTGGCGATGCAGATCGCTTCCATGAGCCCCAAGTTCCTGGACGAATCCGATGTGGATCCGGCCTGGCTGGAGGAAGAAAAGAAAATCGCCATCCAGCAGCTTCTGAATGAAGGAAAGCCCGAAAAGATGCTGGAAAGAATCATCCCCGGAAAGATGAAGGCGATCTTAAAGGAGGTCTGCCTTGTAGACCAGAAATTCGTCAAAAATGGTGATTTGACAGTTCAGCAGTATGTAGACAGCGTTGCCAAGGAACTGGGCAAGGACATCAAAATCGCCAGCATGGTTCGCTATGAAGTAGGCGAAGGCATTGAAAAGGCTGAAGAAAACTTTGCGGAAGAAGTGGCAAAGCAGATGGGCAACTAGGAAAAGCGAGACTTTTTCCGAAACCTCAATACATCAAAAACCGGTCGGGACGCCCCGGCCGGTTTTTTTAGGTAAAGGATGCACAGAAAGCCGAAATGGGCGGAGAAAGGGGGATGAGGCCTTTTTCTCCCGGGAGGGAAAGAGGCTGGATATTTTCTTAAATGGAAAACTCTTTTACGGGATATGGATTTATGCTATAATGAAAAAAATGTTTAAGCAAGCGTCAGACATAACCGTTTCAGGAGGAAAATATGGAGCCTAAATATAAACGGATTATTTTAAAGATCAGCGGCGAAGCCCTTGCCGGCGAAAATAAATTCGGCCTGGATGAATCCATGCTCAACATGGTGGCCGATCAGGTGAAAAGCGTGGTAGATCTGGGCGTACAGGTGGCGGTTGTAGTAGGAGGCGGAAACTTCTGGCGGGGCAGGACCAGCAAGACCATGGACCGGGCTACGGCGGATTATATGGGGATGCTGGCTACTGTGATCAACTCCCTGGCTCTGCAGGATGCCTTTGAAAGCAAAGGGATTCCCACAAGGGTACAAACTGCCATTGAAATGCGGGAGGTGGCCGAGCCTTATATTAGAAGAAG
This sequence comes from uncultured Clostridia bacterium, assembly GCA_944386095.1. GTDB lineage: Bacteria > Bacillota > Clostridia > Peptostreptococcales > Anaerovoracaceae > CALWZU01. The sequence goes on from CALWZU010000017.1 coordinate 13,469, forward strand.
GGCCATGAGCCATCTGAACAAGGGCATCGTGGTGATTTTCGGAGCGGGGACAGGCAATCCCTTCTTTTCCACCGATACTACGGCGGCTCTGAGAGCGGCGGAGATCGAAGCGGAAGTGATTCTTCTGGCCAAAAAGGTAGACGCCGTGTATGACGATGATCCGGCTGTGAATCCCGGCGCGAAAAAGCTGGACCGCCTGACCCACAGAGACCTTCTGGAAAAAGGGCTTGGGGTGATGGATTCCACTGCGGCTTCCCTTTGCATGGACAATCACATTCCCATCCATGTATTTGGCCTGAATGAAAAAGGAAATGTACTGAAAGCCGTTTATGGCGAAGAAATCGGCACACTGATAGAATAAGCAGGCGGAATCATTTCATGGCGATCGATTGCCGCAGGCTGGAAAAGCGGCGGCATAATGATATAAAAAAGCATATAACGAAAAACAGATGATAAAGAGAGGAGAATCCTGATGGCTACTGCTCATTATGAACAGCACGACCGTATGCTGGAAAAAATCAACAAAACCCTGAACTTCTTAAAAGAGGACCTGAATACTGTCCGGGCGGGCAGAGCGAATCCCGCTATTTTGGACAAGGTAATGGTGGAATACTATGGCAGCCCCACCCCCTTAAAGCAGATCGCCAACATTTCCGTTCCCGAACCCAGAATGCTGATGATTTCACCCTTTGACCCGAAATCTATCCATGAGATCGAAAAGGCGATCAATATCGCCAACATCGGCATCAATCCTTCCAATGACGGAAAGGTTGTCAGACTTGCCATTCCCCAGGTAACGGAGGAAAGAAGAAAAGAGCTGAACAAGACCGTCAAAAAAATGGGAGAAGAGGCGAAAGTGGCTCTTCGGAACATGAGACGGGATTTGAACGATGAACTGAAAAAGCTGGAAAAGGCCAGTGAAATCACCGAGGACGATCTGAAAAGCGCCCTGGAAGAAGGCCAGAAGATCGTGGATGATCATATCAAAAAAATCGATGAAATGGTTGCCCAGAAGGAAAAGGAAATCATGGAGGTATAGCCTTTGGAAAGGATTCCCGACCTGACAGGCTACAGGGAAGAGGAAGCCGTTGAGATTCTGCGGCAGCTTGGCATAGCCTGCCACATAACGGAAACCACATCCCCCAGAAACGATGTGGGCGGTCATGAGCGCAGAGTGGCCCGGTGCCTTGTGAAGGAGGACAAAACCGTGCATCTGACGCTGTGCCGCTATTGAATCGGATTTGCATAGGACTTGAGGACTGCCTCTTTACATGGAGGCCGTCCTCTTGCTTGATAAAGGGAATATTTATGGAAGAAATCGGGATCGATTATAACAGGCTGCCCTCCCATGTCGCCATCATTATGGACGGCAACGGCAGATGGGCAAAAAAACGGGGCCTTCCCAGGCTGGCGGGCCATAAAGCAGGGATGGAGGCGCTGAAAAAGATCGTCAAAAAATCCGGGGAAATCGGTATTGAACATCTGACCGTTTACGCCTTTTCCACAGAAAACTGGAAGCGTTCGGAAGAAGAGGTTTCCGGGATTTTTCAAATTCTTGTTTATTACATGGAAAGAGAGATCCGGGAAATCCATCAGAAGGGTGTGCGGGTCAGCATACTGGGAGATCTGCAGCGGCTTCCCGGGCCTGCCCGGGAGGCAGTGGAGCGGGCGATGGAGCTGACAAAGGCTAATCAGGGACTGCAGTTTCATATCGCGCTGAATTACGGCGGAAGGGACGAGATCCTCAGAGCCCTGCGCAGTCTTTCGCAAAAGGTGGAGCAGGGCGGACTTATGCCCGGGGATATAACAGAGGAGATGATTTCCCAGGCCCTTTATACAGAGGGGATACCTGATCCGGATCTTGTGATCCGCACCAGCGGAGAGCTGCGGCTGAGCAATTTCCTTCTCTGGCAGTCAGCCTACAGCGAGCTTTATTTTACGGATATCCTCTGGCCCGATTTTCAGGAGGATGCTTTTTTAAAGGCCATTGCGGATTTTCAGATGCGCAAAAGAAATTTTGGAGGTCGGTGAAAATGAAGACCAGAATCATTTCGGGATTGATCATGGTGCCTTTTCTGGCGGTGTTGATCTTCGGCGGCTTGGTGCTGAAACTGCTGTGCATTTTTGTGGCGGTTTGCGGATTGTACGAATTTTATAAAGCCTTTCACCAGATTGACGTAAAACCGTCATTTCCTCTGGGTATCCTGTCCATAGCGGCCCTTTACGGGATCAGTTTTTTAAAGTGGCCCTCAGAGGTGTATTTGCTTTGGATCTGCCTCTGCCTTGGCGCCTGCCTTCTGTATCTGTTCGATATGAAGCGCCACAGCATCCCGGCGGCTCTGGTCACCTTCGCGGGGATGATCTACATCGTCTTTTTTTCCTTCCATATTGTCCTGATCGATGGACTGAAGGGTTTTGAGCAATTCGTCTGGATGACGGTTATCGCTTCCTTTGTGACGGATATAGGGGCGTATTTTACCGGCTATTATTTCGGAAGGAACAAGCTGTGTCCCGCCATCAGCCCAAAAAAAACCGTAGAGGGCGCCATCGGCGGAACTCTTTGCGCAGTGATCGCCGCCGGGATTTTCGGGCTTTTGTTTACAGAGGGACTGTTTTTTCACTGCCTTGCCATGGGGCTTCTTGCCAGCATTACCTCCCAGCTGGGAGATCTGTCCGCCTCGGTGTTTAAACGCCATCTTGGCATAAAGGATTACGGCAATCTGATCCCGGGGCACGGAGGCATTCTGGACCGCTTTGACAGCTTTTTGTTTGCCGCGCCAACCGTTTACTATTATCTGATTTTTGCGGTGGTATAGATTTTTCAGAGCCTGCCGCCGGAGGAAAGGACAATATGAATCCGAAAAAAATCGCGATCCTGGGCTCTACCGGGTCAATCGGCACCCAGGCCCTGGACATCGTCAGACAAAACAAGGAAATGTATAAAGCCACGGTTTTGTCCTGTAATCAAAATATTTCTCTGTTGAAGGAGCAGATCCGGGAATTTGCCCCAGAGGTGGTAGTGACCGGAAAAAGCGAGGATGCTCAGAGCCTGGAAAGGGAATTTCCAGGCATTCATTTCCTGTGGGGAGGAGAAGGCCTCAGGGAGGCTGCCGCCTGGGGGGATTACGACCTGCTTTTGAACAGCCTGGTGGGAATGAGAGGCCTTGTGCCTACCTATGCAGCATTATGCGAAAAACGGCAGGTGGCTCTTGCCAATAAAGAAACCCTTGTGGCAGGGGGAGAGCTTGTCATGAAAAAAGCGAGGGAGCAGGGGGTGGAGATCCTGCCTGTGGACAGCGAACACAGCGCGATTTTTCAGTCCCTTGAAGGAAACCGGCAAAATCCATATAAGCGAATCATCCTTACCGCTTCCGGCGGCCCTTTTCGAAACTACACCAAAGAAATGCTTGCCCATGTGAGCCTGGAGGATGCTCTTCGTCATCCTAACTGGTCTATGGGAAGGAAGATCACCGTAGATTCGGCCAGCATGATGAACAAGGGGCTGGAGGTCATCGAAGCCCATCATCTGTTTGACGCGCCTGCTGAAAAAATCAGCGTATGGATCCATCCCCAAAGCATTATCCATTCCATGGTGGAATATCAGGATCGATGCGTTATCGCCCAGCTGGGGCTTCCCGATATGCGTATGCCCATCGCCTATGCCTTTTCCTATCCCCGGAGGCTGCCTTTTTTATCCGGGGAAAGTCTGGATCTTGCCGCTATCGGCTCTCTTACCTTTGAAGAACCGGATATGCAGCGCTTCCCCTGCCTGCAAATGGCCTATGATGCTCTTAAGGAGGGCGGGGACGCTCCCTGTGCGCTGAATGCGGCCAATGAGGAGCTTGTAGGGCTTTTTTTGCAAAAACGAATTGAATTTATGGATATTCCCCGGGGTCTTGATCATATCATGCAAAAGCATCATACAAGAAAGATCAGCTGTCTGGAGGACATACTGGAGACAGACAGACAGATCAGAAGGCTGGTGAAAAAAGCATGATACAGACTATTGTAATCGCCCTTGTGATGTTTGCGGTTTTGGTGGCGGTTCACGAGTGGGGGCATTTTATCGCCGCGAAGGCGGTGGGGATAAGGGTAGATGAATTTTCCATCGGCATGGGGCCCAAGCTTTTGTCGGTGAAAAAAGGCGAGACCCTGTATACCCTGAGAGCCTTGCCCGTAGGGGGCTTTGTCGCCATGGAAGGAGAAGATGAGGACCAGGAGGGGGCAGCCCCTTCCCCCACCAGCTTTTTAGGGAAAAAGCTATGGCAGAGGATGCTTGTGGTGGCGGCCGGGGTCCTGATGAATTTTCTTTTGGCTTTTGTCCTGATGGCGGGGCTTTATTTTGTTTCGGGTATGCCCTCCACGGTGATCCAGGAAACGGAACCGGGCTCTCCCGCAGCGGGCCTTCTTTTTTCGGGGGAAACCATCCTGGAAATCAACGGGCAGGAAGTGGACCGGTGGCAGGATATTTCTTCCGCTATAGCCTCCTGCCAGGAAAACGAGATCCAAATGAAGGTGCTTTCTTCCCAGGGGAATGAGGTGCGCAGCGTAACCGTTCCTGTGGCCCAGGATGAAACCGGGAAAAACATGATCGGGATCTATGCGAAAAATCAGCACCATCTGGGCTATTCCATCGCCGAGGGCTTTAAAGCCACCTTCGTTTTATGCGGCGTTATGATCGAGGCGATTCAAATGCTCTTTACAGGACAGGTGGGTATGGAAGAGGTGGTAGGCCCCGTAGGCGTTGTGAGTATTGTAGGCGATTTCGCTGGGATGGGACTTTTTTATCTGGTGCTTTTAACCGCCATGATCAGCGTGAATCTGGCCTTTGTAAATATCCTGCCCCTGCCTGCTTTAGATGGAGGAAAGCTCTTGTTTATGCTTCTGCCGGTGATCACGGGGCGTAAAATCCGTCCTGAAACGGAAATGAAATGGACCTATGGAGGCTTTCTCCTTCTGATCGGATTGACGGTTTTGATCACGATCAAGGATGTGAATCAGTTTATTTTCGGGCTGTTTTAGTTTTATAAGGAGGCGTTTTGCTTGGACAGAAGAATAACGAAAGCCATCTTATGCGGCAGGGTTTTGATCGGCTCCCGGGCGCCTGTATCCATACAGTCCATGACCACCACGGACACCAGGGATCCTCAAAAAACCGCCCTGCAAATCCTGGAACTGGGCCGGGAGGGCTGCGATATCGTAAGGGTCGCGGTGCCGGATATGACGGCGGCGGAGGCGATTTTTGACATCAAAGAGAGGATCGGAGACATCCCCCTTGTCTGCGACATCCATTTTGACGGCAGGCTGGCGATAAGGGCGATAGAGGCGGGAACGGATAAGATTCGCATCAATCCCGGCAATATCGGCGGAAAGGAAAAGCTGCGCCCTGTGGTGAAGGCAGCCGCCCAAAGAGGGATTCCCATCCGGGTAGGGGTCAATGGAGGCTCTCTGGAAAAGGATATACTTTCCCGCTATGGAAAGGTAACGGCTGAGGGCCTTGCGGAAAGCGCCATGAGAAACGTCAGATTGCTGGAGGAAATGGATTTTGATCAAATCGTGATCTCCGTTAAATCCTCTGATATCATGATGAATTATGACGCCCACCGGATCCTTTCCCAAATGACGGATTATCCCTTTCACATCGGCATAACGGAGTCGGGAACCATACACACAGGGGCCCTGAAATCCGCGGCGGGCCTGGGAGCGCTGCTTCTTAGCGGCATGGGGGATACCCTTAGAATTTCCCTGACAGGGGATCCTATCCGGGAAGTGAGGCTGGCAAAGGCGCTTTTAAAGGCCTGCGGGCTGAGACCTGAAGGGGTGACGGTGATTTCCTGTCCCACCTGCGGCAGATGCAGCGTGGAGCTGGAGCCCATCGCTTTGGAGGTGGAAAATCGCTGTGAAAATATCAGAAGGCCGATGAAAATCGCCGTTATGGGCTGTGAGGTCAACGGACCGGGAGAAGCCAGGGAAGCTGATCTGGGACTGGCCTTCGGAAAAGGAAGGGCCGCTTTGTTTCAGGAGGGTAAAATCCTCAAAACCCTTCCAGCCCAAAGCGCGGTGGAAGAACTGATGAGACTTGTGGAAAAGAAAAATCATGAAAATGACTAGGTAAGGGAAAAGGAGAGCGGGGAAGGCATGATCGAAGAATTGATGCGGCAAATCATCCTGGAAGAGGAAATGGAAGAGGGAAAAGAGGAAAGTCCTCAGGTGGAGGTTCAAAATGCCGCCTACGATCCCGATTCCGGCAAATTAGAGGTGTTTGTTTCCAGTGATTTTTCAGCAAGCCCCAGGGCTTTGGAAAAGATACGCCGGGAGATCCGCTGCCGGGTACCGGGTCTTGGAGAGATTCTTTTTCATTTTTCCCCACAGACGCACCGGCCCCTTGATATCCCTTCTGAAAGAGACCCTTTTGAAGAGGGGGCCGGAGAGTCTTTTAAAAATATCGGTGAAGAGGCCCTTGAAAAGGAAAGGGAGATAAATCTCTCCCGCCCGGAGCCCCCCGGAGAGGAAGAGATAAAGGAACAGGCCAGTTCCGGTGAAGATAAAGGGACAAAAAAAGGGAAAAGGGTTTCCGCCTTTATGCTTCAGCCCTGCCGCAGGATCGTCAATCTGAAAATGGGGGACGGGCCGGTTTTTATCGAAGGCAGCGTTCTTCAGAAAAATCTCAGGTCTCTGAAAAACGGCAGGAGCCTGCTGAGCTTTGTGGTGTCAGATCACAGCGAGTGTATGCTTGTAAAAAAATTTTTGACGGAAAAGCAGACCCAGACTCTGCCGGAGAGCTTTTCAGAGGGAGATACGGTGAAGGTGGAGGGCTCGGTGGTCTATGACAGCTATGACCGGAGCAATGTTTTGATGGCAAAGCGATTCAAACGCCTTGACAAGGAAGATATCCCAAGCCGTGAGGACAGGTCTGCCGTAAAGCGCATCGAGCTGCACGCCCATACGAAGATGAGCGCCATGGACGGGCTGCCGGATGCCAGGGCTTTGGTGGAAAGAGCCGCCCGGTGGGGACATGAGGCGGTGGCGATAACCGATCACGGGGTGGTACAGGCTTTCCCCGAAGCCATGAGCGCGGGGAAAAAATACGGGATCAAAATCCTTTACGGCATGGAGGGCTATTTGCTCAACGACGATGAGTCTCAGGAGAAAATGAGCATCGATGGGGAATACGTGGTGTTCGACCTGGAAACCACCGGCCTGTCGGCTGCCCGTAATGAAATCATCGAAATCGGCGCCGCACGGATCAAAAATCGAAAAATCATCGACCAGTTTCACAGCTTTGTCCGGCCTGCCGGCGGCCGTATCCCCCCGGAAATCACCCAGCTGACGGACATTACAGAGGATATGGTAAAGGACGCGGATCCCATCAGCCTGGTTTTGCCCAGGTTTTTGGATTATGTGAAGGATGCGGTTTTGGCGGCCCACAACGCGTCATTTGACATGTCCTTTATAAGGGCGGCCTGCGCAAAAGAGGGTATTTCCTTTTCTGCCCGGGAAGTGGATACGCTGTATCTATCACGGGTGATACTAAAGGATCTGAAGCGGCATAAGCTCAATCTGGTAGCGGCTCATCTTGGAATCAGCCAGGAGCATCATCACAGAGCTGATGACGACGCCAGGACCACGGCGGTGATCCTTTTGAAATTTTTCGATATGCTCAGTGAAGCGGGAATCGATGATGTAAACAGGGCGGCCCATATCCATGGAGATCAGCTGGATTATAAAACGAAGGGCACCAATCATATCATCCTTTTGGCGCAGAATCTGAAGGGCCTGGAAAACCTGTACCGACTGGTTTCCCTGTCCCACTTGTCTTACTTTTATAAAAAACCCAGGATCCCCAAGTCTGTCCTCAGGGCGCACCGGGAGGGGCTTCTGATCGGAGGCGCTTGTCAGGACGGAGAAATCTATCAGAGCCTGCTTTCGGGCAAATCGGAAAAGGAATGCATAAGGATCGCTTCTTTTTATGATTATCTGGAAATGCAGCCTCTGGAGAATAATCAGTTTTTAGTGGAGGAAGGGGCCGTCGCTTCCAGAGAAAGGCTGATGGAGCTTAATAAAAAAATCCTGTCTCTGGCGGAAGCTTTGGGAAAACCGGTGGTGGCTACCTCCGACGTCCATTATCTGGATCCGGAGGAGGCCATTTACAGAAGGATCATCATGAAGGGGCAGGGATATAAGGATGTGGAAGGAGACGGGGGATTGTATCTGCGCACCACCGATGAAATGCTGGAGGAATTTTCCTATCTGGGAGAAGATAAGGCGATGGAGGTGGTGGTGACAAACCCGAAGAAAATCGCCGATTCCATCGAGGCCTTTGATCCTATCCCAAAGGAAAAATATCCCCCGGAAATACCCGGCTCAGACGAAACCCTGCGGGAACTGTGCTATCAGAGGGCAAAGGAGATCTACGGGGATCCTCTGCCCCAGATCGTGCAGGCGCGGCTGGAAAGAGAGCTTAATTCCATTATTTCAAACGGGTATGCGGTATTGTACATCATCGCCCATAAGCTGGTGGCAAAATCCATGAAGGACGGCTATGTGGTAGGCTCCCGGGGCTCCGTGGGATCTTCTTTGGCCGCTACCATGAGCGGTATCACGGAGGTAAATCCTCTGCCCCCTCATTATGTTTGCCCTAATTGCCGCCACAGTGATTTTTCCAATCCGGAAAAGGCCGGCTGCGGCGTGGATCTGCCGGATCGGGTCTGCCCGGTTTGTAAAACCCCCTACCGTAAGGACGGCTTTGATATTCCCTTTGAGGTGTTTCTTGGCTTTGAGGGAGACAAGGAGCCGGATATTGATCTGAATTTTGCCGGAGAATATCAGCCGATCGCTCATAAATACATAGAAGAGCTTTTTGGAAAGGATCATGTCTTTCGGGCCGGAACCATCGGCACGGTGGCGGCCAAGACGGCCTACGGCTTTGTAATGAAGTATTTTGAGGAAAAGGGGGTAGTTCCCAGCAAATGGGAAGCGGACCGGCTGGCCAGGGGCTGCGAGGGGGTCAAGCGAACCACAGGACAGCATCCGGGCGGCATTATCATCGTGCCAAAGGCCAACGACATCCATCAGTTCTGTCCCGTGCAGCATCCCGCAAATGACGCAGCCGGGGGAATCATCACCACCCATTTTGACTACCATTCCATCGACCAGAATCTTCTGAAGCTGGATATACTGGGACACGATGGTCCTTCCATGATCAAAATGCTAAAGGACATCACCGGAGTGGACCCCAATCTGGCGCCCCTGAAGGATGAAAAGGTGGACAGCCTTTTTAATGACAATTCCGCCTTGGGGCTTGTGGATGACAGGTTTCGGATTTCCAAGGGAAGCCTTGGCATTCCGGAATTTGGGACCCGCTTTGTGCGCCAGATGCTGGAGGACACAAAGCCCAAAAGCTTTGCGGATCTGGTGCGTATCGCCGGCTTGTCTCACGGAACCAACGTCTGGCTCAACAACGCCCAGGAGTTTATCTTAGACGGGACTGCCCAGCTTAAAGACGTTATATCGGTGCGGGATGACATTTTGAATTTTCTGCGGGACCAGGGGGTTGAAGCTTCCAGAGCCTTTCAGATCATGGAAAAGGTCAGAAAGGGCAAGGGGGTGGATGATGAAAGCGAAGAGCTGATGCTGCAAGCCGGTGTGCCTCAGTGGTATATTGAATCCTGCCGCCGGATCCAGTACATGTTTCCCAAGGCCCATGCGGTGGCGTATGTGATGATGTCCTACCGGATCGCTTATTTCAAGGTGTATTATCCCCAGGCCTTCTATGCGGTGTTTTTTACCATGAAGCTTTCGGATTTCAACGCCCAGGTGATCCTGGGCGGAATCCAGTCCATACTGGAGAGGATGGAGGAGATCGAGGCGAAGGGAAAGGACGCTTTGCAAAAGGAGCAAAGTGAGTATACCATTTTGGAGCTGGCTCTTGAAATGTATTGCAGAGGGTATTCCTTCCTGCCTGTTCGCCTTTATGAATCCGACGCCTTGCAGTTTAAGGTGGTGGAGGATCAGGTGCTGCTTCCCTTCGCGGCCCTGAATGGATTGGGAGAAAACGCCGCCAGAGCCCTTTGGGAAACGGTGCGTAAAAATGAATTTTTATCCATCGACGAGCTGCAGAAAAAAAGCGGCCTGAATAAAACCGCCATCAGCGCTCTGAAGGAGCACGGCGTACTGGAGGGCCTGCCAAGCTCCAATCAGCTGTCCTTTTTCTAAATGGGAAAAGGACGGCTTTTCAGGAGCATCTCAAAGCGTGTGAAAACCCTCAAAGGGACGTATGAAAAAAATTGCCCGGTTTGGAGGCTTTATTACTTCTCCTGAGAAAAACAGCACTTGAGCATAATCCGGCAATCCCTAAAAATAACATCCATACATCCAGAGATACAAATGAATTTGTAAAAAGAAGGCCATAGAAAGGCACAGAAAAAAAGGTTGCCAATGCATAAGGAATGAGACTGATGATGCCGCTTATTGTCGGTTGGGCCAGAGCATATACCAATAACATGCATGCGGTCACTATGAGCCCTATCGACAATGAGAAAGCGTAAAACATGCTTTTTCTGTTATTTCGCAAAAGATAGATAAATATAAACCAAAATCCGGTAAAGCATATAGACGTAAAACGATTTAATAAAGTAGCCTGCGATCCCATCAATGCATTTGGGAAATTAATATAAATAGCAACGGCTATCGATACAATTGAACAAGCTATGAGGATTACTTGCTTCATATTCTTCTTGCCCATCCGTATTCCGTTTATTTTATTTATTCTTCTTAAAAAAACAGTACTTGAGCATAATCCGGTAATCCCTAAAAATAACATCCATACATCCAGAGGTACAGGTGAATTCGTAAATCGAAGGCCATAGAGAGGCACAAAAAAAATATTTGTAAGTATATAAGGGAGGAGACCACTGAATCCCCTTTCTTCCGGTTCGATCAGAGCATACATTAATAACATGCATGCGGTCACTATGAGCCCTATCGACAATGAGAAAGCGTAAAACATGCTTTTTCTGTTATTTCGCAAAAGATAGATAAATATAAACCAAAACGCGGTAAAGCATATAGACGTAAAACGATTTAATAAAGTAGGCGGCGATCCTGTAAATGCATTTGGGAAATTAATATAAATAGCAACGGCTATCGATACGATTGAACAAGTTATAAAGATTACTTGCTTCATAATCCTTTTTGCTCCTCCCATATTTATTCTTGGTCATTGAAAAAATCATTATAAAGATAATATAAAAAAATGAAAGAAATTTCAAATTTTTTTTGCAAAAGTTTATTTTTTTAACGGTTGCTATTTTACAAACCTCATGTTATAATTACTTGTCTTAAGTAATAGTTGTTGCAAGAGAGTGGGCCAGCCCACTCTTTTATATTAGGTGGTGAATCGATGGCTAAAGAAAAGGTAACAGATCTTGTCTCCAGACAGCTGGAGCCGTTTCTGGCGGAAAACGGCTATGAGCTTTTTCTGGTGGAATTCGTAAAAGAGGGAAAAGACTGGTTTTTGCGGATTTATATCGATGCTCCCCAGGGAGTGGGTATCAGCGATTGCGAAAAGGTCAGCCGCTACATCAGCGACTGGCTGGACGAAAAGGATCCCATCCAGCAGCCCTATTGCCTGGAGGTCAGCTCGCCGGGCCTTGACCGTCCGCTGATAAGGGAGCGGGACTTTACGACCTATCAGGGAAGGCTTGTGGATATAACCCTGTACAGGGCAATTGACGGAAAAAAACAGATGACCTGGGAGCTTGTGGGACTTCGGGAGGGCCTGGTGGCCGTAAAGGATGAAACCGGAAGGCAATGGGAAATCCCCCGGGAAAACATCTCCAAGATCAGACTGGCTATCGTATTTTAAAACAGCAGGGAGGGAAAAGAAAACGTGAACAGAGAGTTTATGAGCGCCATCGAGGATCTGGTAAAGGAAAAAGAAGTATCAAAGGATGTCTTGATGGACGCCATAGAAGCCGCTTTATCTTCCGCTTATAAAAAGCATTACGGCTCTGCCAACAATAACGTCAGGGTGTATATCGACCGGGAAACCGGGGACTTTGCCGTTTATATGAGAAGAACCGTCTGCCAGCCGGAAGAGGTGGAAAATGAAACCTCGGAAATCACCCTGGAAGAGGCGAAGAAAATCGACCCTAAATATGAACTGGGGGATATTGTGGAGACGGAAGTCACCCCCCGGGATTTCGGACGTATCGCCGCTCAGACCGCCAAGCAGGTGGTGGTACAGAAGATCCGGGAAGCCGAAAGGGAAATCGTCTACAACGATTATGTCAATAAGGTCAGCGAAATCGCCGTGGGCATCGTACAGAGGATCGCGGGAGACACGGTCTATGTAAATCTTGGCCGGGCGGAGGGGATCCTTTCTCCTACGGAACAGGTGCCGGGAGAAAGATACATTCTCAATTCCAGGCTGAAGGTTTATATCATGGATGTGAGAAGCACCACCAAGGGGCCTCAGATTTTTCTTTCCCGCTCTCATCCGGGCTTTGTAAAAAGGCTCTTTGAGCTGGAAGTGCCGGAGATCCACGATGGTATCGTGGAAATTAAAAGCATTTCAAGAGAAGCGGGCTCCAGGACAAAAATGGCGGTGTATTCGGAAAATGAAAATGTGGATCCGGTGGGAGCCTGCGTAGGAACAAGAGGCAGCCGGGTGCAGGCGGTGGTAGATGAGATCTTCGGAGAAAAGATAGATATCATCATGTGGGATGATGATCCGGCGGTTTTGATCAGCAGCGCACTCAGTCCGGCAAAAACCGAGCAGGTGATCATACACGCAGAGGAAAAAATCGCCACAGCGGTGGTGCCTGATCATCAGCTTTCCCTTGCCATCGGAAAGGAAGGGCAAAACGTCAGGATCGCGGCCCGTCTTACCGGCTGGAAGATCGATATAAAAAGCCACAGCCGCTATGAGGAGGAGCTGAAAAATCCTCCTCAGAAGCCAGAGACTCTGCCAGATCAGGAGCAGCCAGAGGAAGGGCTTTTAGAGGAAAAGCAGGCCTTGCCGGAAGAGAGGGAAGAGACGCCGGACCTGGAGCCTCTGCAGGAGGACCCCGGGCAGGAGCCCTTACAGGATCTGTAAAGGAGGATGCCCCATGAAGGTGAAAAAAATCCCCATGCGCAGATGCATCGGATGTATGCAGTCAAAGCCGAAAAGAGAGCTTTTGCGCATTGTCCGGGATCCGGAAAAGGGGATCGCCATCGACCCCACCGGAAAAGCTCCCGGAAGAGGCGCTTATCTTTGCCCGGATCCTGAATGCTTTGAAAAGGCAAGAAAAAAGAAGGCGATTTCCAGAAACCTGGAAATCCAGCCCTCAGAGGAAGAACTGGACAGAGTATTTGAGGAATTAAAAGGCTATGAAAAGTAAGCTGGAAAGCTATCTGGGATTTGCCAGAAGAGCGGGCAGGCTGGCGGCAGGCTATGATACATGCGCGCAGCTTT
>CALWZU010000018.1 GCA_944386095.1 uncultured Clostridia bacterium
GCCTTGAGATACCTATTTCCTTCCCGCAGGCGGCTCTTGGAGCGGATATAGTGGTTCCCACCCTTTCGGAAAAAATCACATATAAGGTACCCCCCGGAACCCAGTCCGGGACGGTTTTCCGCCTTAAGGGAAAAGGCGTCAAGCAGCTGCAGGGCTCCCGCTACGGGGATATGTATGTGCGGGTGATCGTGGAGATCCCCCAGAAGCTTTCCGGGGAGCAAAAACGGCTTTTGCAGCAGCTGGAGGAGACGTTTAAAAACGACGAGCATGGACAGAGAAAAGGATTTTTGGAAACTGTCAAGGAAATGTTCAAAAAGGACTGAGGAAGACAAAACGGATGGAAAAGGACGACTGCTCAGGCATATGGCTGCTCTGGCAGTCGTTTTTTGGAAAGGAGTCCCATGGAATACCTAGAAGTAAAAATTTTTACAACCACAGAGGGGATCGATCCCGTCTGCGGCATATTGCTTGCGGCCGGGATAGAGGGCTATGAGATCCAGGACAAAAACGATTATCGGGAGCTATTTGAAAAAAAGCATTCCTATGATTGGGACTATGTGGATGAAAGCCTCAGACAGCTTGAGCATATAGAGACCAATATTACCGCCTATCTGAAAAAATCCCCCCAGGGCTACGCGCAGCTGGAGCAGATCCGCCAGGAGGTGGCAAGGCTTGCTACTTTCGACGCCTGCGGCGCCTTTGAGGATATTGTAGGCCTTTTGGGACGGCTGCATATTTCTGTCAGAACCGTCTGCGACGATCAGTGGAAGGATACCTGGAAGGCATATTTCAAGCCGGAAAAGGTGACGGATACGATCGTGATCAAACCTTCCTGGGAGGCATATGAAAGCCACGATCCCCGGGAGCGGGTGATCCAGCTGGATCCGGGAGCGGCCTTTGGAACCGGAAAGCATCCCACGACGGTCATGTGCATGAGGCTGCTTGAAAGATGTCTGTCATCGGAACGCTCCCGGGTCATGGACGTGGGCTGCGGCTCGGGGATCCTTTCCATAGCCGCCGGCCTTCTTGGCGCCAGGGAGGTGCTGGGAATCGAAATCGATCCCATGGCGGCGGAGGTTGCCCGGGAAAACGTGGAATTAAACGGACTTTCTGAAATCGTCCGCATCCAGACAGGGGATCTGACCCAGGGCATTCAATGGAAGGCAGATGTGGTGGTGGCAAATATCATGGCGGATATCATTATCCGGCTTTCTCAGGATGTGCCTTGCCATCTTTTGCCGGAGGGGTATTTCATTTTCTCCGGCGTGATAGAGGAAAAGCTGGAGGAGGTTGTCCAGGCAGTACAGCAGCAGGGCTTTTCCGTTTTGGAGGTGCTTTGTGAAGAGGGCTGGTGCGCCGGACTTTGCGCCTTGAAGGAGGGTGACAGGTCATGAGCCGTTTTTTCGTGGATCCCGGACAGATCCGGGATGGGCGGATCATCATGGATGATAAAGAGGATGTGAGACATCTGACCCGTTCTCTCCGGTATCAGAAGGGGGATATAATCGAAATCTCCGACGGCTGCCATTTTGAATATGAAATGGAAATGGAGGAGATCACGCAGAATCAGGTTTTGGGAAAAATCCTGGAAAAGCGTCCTTTTACCAGGGAGCCTTCTTTGGAAATCACTTTGTATCAGGCGATCCCCAAGCAGGCGAAAATGGAGGTGATCGTCCAGAAGGCCGTAGAGCTGGGGGTGGGGCGGATCCTTCCCCTGTTTACCCAGAGAACCGTGGTCAGCGATGAGGGGAATCTGGAAAAAAAGCGCCTGCGCTGGCAAAAGGTCGCCCAGGAGGCGGCAAAGCAGTGCGGACGGGGAAGGATACCTCAGATCCTGCTTCCGAAGGATATGGACTTTGCCCTTTCTCATATGAAGGAGCAGCAGGTGAATTTGTTTTTTTATGAGGAAGAACAAAACCAGACGGTAAAGGAAGTCCTAAGAGGCTTTGACCCGAAAGAAACGCCCCGGCAGGTGGGGATCATCATCGGGCCGGAAGGGGGCTTTTCCCCGGCAGAGGCCGCCCGAATCACTTCCGAAGGAGCCTTTTCCGTTTCCATGGGCAAAAGGATATTGCGGGTAGAGACCGCCTCCGCGGCGGCTCTTGCGATGGTTTTGTATGAATGGGAGCTATAGGCCTATGAAAATCGCTTTTACCACCCTTGGCTGCAAGGTCAATCAATATGAAACCCAGGCCCTCAGGGAAATGTTCGCCCTGCGGGGCTTTACCGTGGTGCCGGAGGATGCGCCTGCGGATGTCTGCGTGGTCAACACCTGCAGCGTCACCAATCTTTCCGACAGAAAATCCAGGCAGGCGCTCCGGCGGTTTCGCAGGGACAATCCCGGGGCCCTTGTGGTGGCGGTGGGCTGTTATGCCCAGACCGGAACGGAAGCTCTTTCTGAAATGAAGGAGGTAGACCTGATTGCCGGCACCAACCAGAAAAGCCTTCTTCCCCAGCTGGTAGAGCGCTCTCTGGCAGAGAGGGGAAAAATCAGATCGGAAAAAAAGGACACGCACGGGGATAAAAGCAAAGCCGGATCCCGGCCTCTTGTGCAGGTAATGGAAAGACAAGCCCTGGTGGATTTTGAGGATTTGGGAAGGATCGAAGCCATGGAGGGAAGAACGCGGGCCTATGTGAAGATCCAGGAGGGCTGCGACCGGTTTTGCTCCTATTGCATCATTCCCTATGCCAGAGGGCCTGTCCGCAGCCGTTCTCAGGAGGAGATCCTAAAGGAGGTCAGGCTCCTTGCGGAGCGGGGCTACCCGGAGATCGTGCTCACCGGTATCAATACGGCCCTTTACGGTGGAGAAGAAGCCGTAAAAAGAGGGGAGAGGATCCATTCCCATCTCAGGGATCTGATGGGAAAAATAGAGGAACTGCCGGGAGATTTCCGAATCAGGCTCGGTTCTCTTGAGCCGACGGTAATCGACCGGGATTATGTAAAAGAGCTCCTGGTATATGAAAGACTGTGCCATCATCTGCATTTATCGGTCCAAAGCGGAAGCGACCGTATCCTGAGGGCCATGAACCGCCGCTACAGCATCGGGGAATACAGGGGGATCGTAGAGCTTTTGAAAAACTTTGATCCGCATTTTGGGATCACCACGGACATCATCGTGGGATTTCCCGGCGAGAGCGATGAGGATTTTGAGCAGTCTTTGCAGCTTGCCCGGGAGGTGGATTTTTCCAGGATCCACGTGTTCCGCTATTCCCGGCGCAAGGGTACGGCGGCAGACCGGATGAGGGAGCAGATTCCTTCCCCTGAAAAGCAAAGGAGGAGCGCTTTGCTTTCCCAGGCATCCAGGGAAAGCGCCCGCCGGTTTCTCATGGGAAACAGCGGCCAGATCAGGAAGGTCATCTTGGAAGAAAAGGATCAGAAGCTGGGGATGTTTTCGGGGCTTACGGACAATTACATCAAGGTTTATGTGAAGGAAGAAGCGCTTCGGGAAGAGGAAGCCCTGCATAGACCCAAAAATGTAAAATTACAGGAGCCCTTTCTTGACGGCATGGCAGGAATTCTGATATAATACACTTTACATTACCGGAAAGTACAATTGCTGCCCGTAAAGCAGATTTATGGGCTCTTCCAGGATAGGAAAGGAGGACCGGATATGAGCGACTGCCTGTTTTGCAAAATCATAGAAGGGGAGATCCCCTCCAGCAAGGTTTATGAGGACGGGGATCTTTACGCTTTTCGTGACATTGAGCCCCAGGCTCCCGTCCATGTTCTGATCGTCCCCAAAAAGCATATCGCTTCTTTGGACGACTGCAAGCCGGAGGACGGAGCCCTTCTTGGCAGGATCATGGCCAAGGTGGGAGAAATCGCTAAAATTGCGGGTATCACCAATGGTTACCGTCTGGTGTCCAACTGCGGTGAAGACGGCTTTCAGACGGTGGAACATCTGCATTTTCATCTGCTGGGAGGCAGGCCCATGACCTGGCCGCCGGGCTGATCGCCCCTTGTCAAAATCATTTGCTATTTCAATCGCGATATAGTATAATATTTCATGCCGACTTATAGACAATCACTGCACAGTCCAGAAAAGGTCTGTGTTATGGAGGGAGGGATAACGGAAAGATGGCACAGGTTGTTGTAAGAGACAATGAAACACTGGAAAGCGCTCTGAAGCGTTTTAAGAGATCTTGCGCGAGAGACGGCGTGATGTCTGAGCTTAGAAAAAGAGAGCATTATGAAAAGCCCAGTGTTAAGAGAAAGAAAAAATCAGAAGTGGCTAGAAAAAAGGCTAAAAAATATTAATCACTAAAGAGGTGAAGCGCGTGTCTTTGAAAGAAAGACTCACCGCGGATTTTAAAGAAGCTTTAAAATCAAAAGATCAGGTCAAAAAAAATGCTGTAAGCATGGCGAGAGCCGCCATCAAGCAATATGAGGTTGACCACAGAGAAGAACTTGATGAGGAAGGTGTCATCGACGTACTTTCTAAGCAAGTCAAAATGCGAAAGGACGCGTTAGCGGATTTCGAAAAAGCAGGAAGAACGGATCTCCTGGATGTTTATAAGGCGGAAATCGAAATATTGCAAACATATTTACCCGCTCAGCTGACTGAGCAAGAGGTTCGCGGCATCGTGGAAGAAACGGTGCGCCAGCTGGATTTGTCCATGGAAAAGAAAAACATGGGAAAGGTCATGAAAGCTGTCATGCCCCAGGTAAAGGGCCGGGCAGACGGGGGCCTTGTCAAGAAGGTTGTAGAGAGCCTGATGGTATAAAAGCAGCAGAAGCCGTATTCCGGCTTCTGTATTTTTTTGTCCCGGCGCAGATAAGGGGAAAAAGCATGAAGGAAAATTTTGATGGTAAAATGGAAGAAGTCCTCAGGAAATGGGAGGAAAAAGAAAACAGAAAGCCGCGGATTTTTTTGCACAGCTGCTGCGGCCCCTGCAGCACGGCGGTGATCGAAAGGCTCTATGAAAGATCGGAGCTGACGGTTTTCTATTATAATCCCAATATCGATGACAGAAGGGAATATGAAAAACGGCTGGTGACCCAAAAGGAATATCTGAGAAGGCGTTACGGAAGGATTTGGGAGGAAGGCCTTGAAAAAGCCGGTTTCAAGGAGAGGAGAATCGGATTTATGAAGGGCGCATATGAGCCCGGGGCGTTTTATGAAGCGATAAAGGGGCTTGAAGAGCAGCCGGAAGGAGGAAGCCGGTGTCAGCTTTGCTTTGCTTTGCGCCTTAGAGAAACCGCTAAAAGAGCAAAAGAGGAAAACGCCGATTTTTTCGCCACCACTCTTTCTGTGAGCCCCATGAAGGACGCTCTGCTTTTGAACCGGATCGGTCTTGGGCTGCAGGAGGAGATGGGAATCGCCTATCTGCCGGCGGATTTTAAAAAAAGAGGGGGCTATCAGCGCTCGATTTTTCTTTCCCGGACCTTTGGCCTTTACCGGCAGCATTACTGCGGGTGCAGCTTTGGAAGAATCCGGCAGGAAAGGGAGACAAAAAGGCGGGAGCTTGAAAAAAATGAAAAGCTTTGGGAACAGGAAGCATTCCTTGGTAAAAAATGAGAAAAGCAGAACCCCCGGACAATAACGGGAGGAGGAAAGTTTTCTTGCAAATTTCCCGGCAGCAGGTATAATAAAAAAAAAGAAAAAGGAGCGTAGACCGTATGAAAATATTGATCACAGGTGGCCCCACCAACGAGCGGATAGACGAGGTGATGAAAATCACCAATATGTCCACCGGCTCCATGCCCGTCCGGCTGGCTCAGCTGTTTGAAGAAGCCGGGGATCAGGTTTGTTTTATTGTAAATAAAAGCGTCAATACCAAGGGGCTTACCTGCCGGATGCATAAGATCGAAACCACTCAGGACATGTATCAGGCGTTGGAGGAGGAAAGTGCTCAGCATTATGATGCGGTCATCCATGCTTCCGCGGTAGGGGATTTTAAACCCCAATTCAGTTTTTTGTTAGAGGATCTTGCAAAGGAGCTTTATGAAAAAAGCAAAGACGGGGGATTTTCTTCAGAAGCGGAGATCCTTTCTATTTTGGAGCATCCCGATTGCGTGGTGGATGACAGCAGCAAAATCAGCAGTTACCAGAAGAATCTTACGGTAAAGCTTGGCCTGACTCCCAAGCTGATCTCTCATCTGCGAAGGTGGTATCCTGACGCGCTTTTGGTGGGCTTTAAGCTTTTGGAAAACGTCAGCAAGGAAGAACTGGTAGAGGTGGCAAAAAAGCTTTGCAATAAAAACCAGATGGATTATATTATGGCAAATGATCTTGCCAAGCTCCGGGAAGGAAAAAGCGTCAGGCATCTGGTTTCCCGGGAGGGTTATACGGGAACGGATCTGGAAACCCCCGACGATATTTTTTCCTTTGTGCGAAAGACGGTTTTGGAAAGAGGATAAAATAGAGGAACAAGGTATGGGGCAAGGACGGGTTCATGTGTATACCGGAGATGGAAAGGGGAAAACCACGGCGGCGGTAGGCCTTTGCGTAAGGATGACAGGCGCAGGGAAGCGATGCGCTTTTATACAGTTTTTAAAAGGCCCCTTGGGAAAGGAAACCGGGCCGCTGAGACAGCTGGGGGTGGAGGTGATAACGGCGCCCCAGGCCCCGGCTTTTTCCTGGCGGATCACCGGGGAGGAAAGACTGGCGTGCACAAAGCAGCAGGAAAGGCTTTTAGAGCAGGCAAAGACCTGTTTTCGCCAGGGCTTTGATCTTGTGGTGCTGGATGAAGCGGCTACCGCCGTATCCGAAGGTTTTCTGGATCAGGAGGCGCTTCTTTTTTTGATGGATCAAAGACCCTTTCATGCAGAGCTTGTGATCACCGGCAGAAACGCCAGCGATGAGATGGTAAGCCGGTCGGATTATGTTTCTGTGATCCAGGAGCAAAAGCATCCCTTTCACAAGGGCGTAAAGGCCAGAGAAGGAATTGAATATTAAGCTTTCAGATGGGAAAGAATTCGCCGGATAAAGTCACACAAAAAAGCCCATAGAATATACTGCCTATGAGAAACATAGATCACCACTGAAAAGGAGGTAAATAGATGGGCTGTTTTCATCAAGGCTGCGGTAATACGGAGCTGGGACAAAAATGCTGTACTCCCGCGTCCATGTGTCATTTTGACGGCAATCTGAACAGTGTGACTACCGAGCCGATCTTTGTGCAGAAGGTATTCGATGCGGTGCTGTTTCATTTGCAGGGTTTAAAATCCGTTACCGCTCAGCAGTTTTCACCGGCGCTGCCTCCGGGGCACCGGATCAAGAAAGTGACGGCAATGCGCTGCCGGAAGTATTTTGAACCGACGGATATCAACAATCCGTCTAATTTAAGGGTCAGTGCGGATGTAACCATATCCGGGGGTGTTTTCCTGGAGGACGGTAATTGCGAACAAATCAACGCCATCGGCCCCGACGGCATTCCCTCTCAAAAGATCGTTTATGCGGAAACGGGAGAATGCAGCGACAGAGATTGCGGTACGCCCATATTTGGAACCCAGAATGTCAGGATCTCCGGAAATGTTGTGGTGGAGCTTGATGTCATCGCCACCGATTCTTCCTGCGACAGAGACTGCGCCTACACCCTGACGGCGGATGTGCCTGTAGCCAGCGTCAATGCGCCGATGATTCTGACCAATTTCTTTGAGCTTTGCCTGCCTTCCATCGCCGACAGCGCTTTTTTGCCCAGGTTTACGGAATTTTGCAACATAGACTGCGATACGAGGCTGGCTACCAATAATATCGCCAGAGATATCACCGTCAATCCCGACAACGGAAAAGTCTGCGCCAACCTGATCATCGCCTTGTGTCTGACCTGTGAAAAGAAAATCCTGGTACCGGTCCAGCTGTGCGTTTTGTCCACCGGCTATACGGTGCTTTCACCGGAGCGTTCCGCCATCTGTACGTCTTATCCCTCTTTGTTTCCCTCTGTGCCTGATGGGGAAAATTGTGAAGCGCCCCCTAAGGAAGAGGAGGAGGATTGCCGGTGCCAGTGTGAATGCGAGGTGGTATGCCGGCCCAAGCATCCCGGCTGCTGAACCGGAAGCGGCGTTTTTAAAAGCTTTTTTAACCCGGAAAAGAAGGATCATCCTGGTGGATTTTCCGGAAGGAGCGGTCATCGATCGCTCTTTTTTCGTGCAAAAAAACAAAGCCCCGGCATACAGTTAATAATAGAAAGAAAAGGGGTGAGGAGATGGCTTTATTATATGAAAACGGCCTGCTGTTTTACGATTCCCAGGGCAACATTCATCAGTTTGTGCAAAGAGGGGATCGGGTGGAGTCTATATACTGGGAAAAGAACGGG
>CALWZU010000019.1 GCA_944386095.1 uncultured Clostridia bacterium
ACGTACATTACGGCGTCATCCACGCCTTAAAGGATATTTCTCTAGAGGTCAACGACGGAGAAATCGTTACGCTGATCGGAGCCAACGGAGCCGGAAAAACCACCACCCTTCGCACCATTTCCGGCCTTCAGAAGGCCACCGACGGAGACATCCTGTTAAACGGCCAGTCCATCGTTCATGTTCCCGCTCCCAAGCGGGTGAAAATGGGAATTTCCCAGGTACCTGAGGGACGGCGCATCTTCCCGGAAATGAGCGTTTTGGAAAATCTGGAGATGGGCGCCTTCCTTCGAAAGGACAGGGCCAATATCAAAAAAGACATGGAAGGCGTTTACGAGCGCTTCCCCATTTTAGGCAGGCGTAAAAAACAGCTGGCCGGCACCCTTTCGGGAGGCGAGCAGCAGATGCTGGCCATGGGCAGAGCCCTGATGTCCCGACCTAAAATCCTTTTGCTGGACGAGCCCTCCATGGGTCTTGCCCCCCTTCTTGTCAAAGAGATCTTTGACATCATCAAAGACATCAACAATGCGGGAACCACCATCCTGCTGGTAGAGCAAAACGCCAATATGGCACTTTCCATAGCCCATCGAGGCTACGTCATTGAAACCGGCTCCATCGTCCTTTCCGGAACGGGAAAAGAGCTGGCAAACAGCGATGAAGTTAAGAAAGCATACCTGGGAGGAGAATAACATGTTTGTAAAAAACAGAATGACAGCCAATCCTTATACGGTTTCCTATCATTCCTCCATCACCGATCTGATGGAGCTGATGCATGAAAAAAACCTGAAGCGGGTTCCCGTTGTGGACGGGGACAAGGTGGTGGGCATCATCACCAACGGCGATCTGGCCAAGGTCACCCCCAATCAGGCCACGACCCTGAGCGTATGGGAAATCAACTATCTTCTGGCAAAGACCCCCGTTTCACAGGCTATGACAAAGGACGTCATCACCGTCCATGAGGATGATTTCGTAGAACAGGCGGCGGTTCTCATGAGAAAATACCGGATCAGCACCCTGGCTGTTGTGGATCACCAGGACAAGCTTGTAGGCATCATTACCGAAAGCGATATTTTCGACGCCTTTATCGATATTCTGGGCGTCAGGGAAGAAGGCACCCGCCTGACCGTTTCCGTCACCGACGCCCCGGGGATCCTGGCCCAGGTGGCCAAGGTGATTTCCGATCACGGAGCCAATATTTCCAGAATGGTCGCCTATAACGGTAACGAAAAAAAGACCGACCTGGTCTTTAAAATCGACACCCTGGATACCGACGACATCGTCAGTTCCCTTACAAGCGCCGGCCTTGAGGTTACCAACCTGACAAAGAGCACCGCTCTTTAAAAGGCGGAAATCCGGCCTTTGGGATAAAGCATCAACACATGAAAAGCGCCCCTTTTCCATGGGAGAAAATCCCTGGCCCGGGGCGCTTTTTCCTATTTTTGCCGATGGGGTTTATTTCTTATAAAACTCGTAGATGGACTTGATGATCTTTTCGAAGTCTTCTTCCTTCATCTGATAATACAGAGGGAGTCTGACCAGTCTTTCGCTTTCCTTTGTGGTGTACTTGTCTTCCCCTACGAATCTGCCGTAGCGGTTTCCGCCGTTTGTGCCGTGAAGAGGGACATAATGAGACATGACCTTGATGCCCTTGTCCTCCATCATGTAGCGGATAAACTCGGTTCTTTCTTCGATGTCCTTCATCTTGAAATAGAACATGTGAGCGTTGAATTCGCAGTGCTCGGGGATGGTGGGCATTTCAATGAGACCTTCGTTTTGCAGATCCATCAGTCTTTCCTTATAGTTGTTCCAGGTGCGGATCCGGTCGTCATTGATTTCCCCTGCGATTTCCAGCTGTCCCAGCAGATAAGCGGCGTTCAGCTCGCTGGGCAGGAAGGAGGAGCCCAGGAATTCCCATGTGTATTTGTCCAGCTCTCCTCTGATATATCTTCTTCTGTTTGTGCCGTTTTCACGGATCCTTTCGCCCCAGTCGCCTACCTGAGCGTCCTTGAACAGGGTCGCACCGCCCTCGCCCATGCTGTAGTTCTTGGTTTCGTGGAAGGAGAAGCACCCTACATCGCCGATGGCGCCAAGGGCCTGTCCCTTATACTTGGCATATACGCCCTGAGCCGCATCCTCTACAACCTTCAGATTGTATTTTTTCGCGATTTCCATGATCTTGTCCATTTCACAGCCTACTCCGGCATAGTGAACCGGCGCGATAACCTTGGTTTTTTCTGTGATGGCTTCTTCGATCAGGTTTTCATCGATATTCATGGTGTCGGGACGAATGTCTACGAAAACGCATTTCGCGCCTTCTCTTGCGAAGGCGTTTGCCGTGGCTACGAAGGTGAAGGAAGGCATGATGACCTCGTCATCTCTTTCTACCGTTACCATGGCGCCCATTTCCAGAGCGGATGTGCCGGATGTGGTCAGATAAGCGTCTACCGCTCCGGTGTTTTCACGGATCCATTCGTTGCACTTTTTGGTAAATTCACCATCGCCGCAGGTATTTCCGGATTCAAAAGCCTGCTTGATGTATTCAAGGCTCTTTGGCAGGGTCGGGGGGCAGTTAAAACGAATCATATTGTTCAACCTCCTTTTTCTTATACAAATGATTTTTTATAACGTACACCTGAGTGCCTTTATTATATCTTAGAAATCAGCCGATTTCCACAGCTTTTCCTTTTTTCCTTCCGCAATTTTTAGCAAAGGGGATAAAAGGCAATTATTTTGTATATTAATGAAATATCAAAATAAATTTTCCCGTCTTTACGGTTTTCTGCCACTTTTTTCCCGTATCTTTAAAGGGAAGGCTCCCCAGAATTGTCTGACAAGTCTGAAATCTTATATTTCCCTCTCTCCCGGGCCATTTTCACGTTTTAAACCCGCCCTTCCTGTGGTATGATGAAAACGCCGGCCGGCCAAACTCCCTGTTTCCCCGGCCGGCCAAATCCATCCAAACGGGAAGCGCTTTTATGAAACTGAAAACATGCAACGCCATTTTGGGCCTTGCCATCATCCTGGCCCTTTTTCTTCATACCGGCACCATGATTGTTTCCCTTGTTACCGGCTGGTACAATCTTTTTTACTGCAAGCTCTTTGCCCACATCGCAGCAGGCCTTCTCATCGCCCACGTGCTCATAAGCCTGTGCGTCTTTTTCTTTTCCGCTCAGCCCGGGGGCTTTCGCTATCCCCGGCACAACCTTTCCACCGTGCTTCAGCGCTTTACCGCCCTTCTGATGCTGGTTCTGATCCATTTTCACCTGAGGGCCTACGCCCACATGGCTACCGGCGAGGTCCTTACCCAGAGCCAGGCTCTTTTTACCGCGGCCCTGGAAGGCATCTTCATCCTTTCGGTCTTTATCCATATCGCCGTTTCTCTTGTTAAAGCCCTGGTAACACTGGGGCTTGCCGGCTCCTTTGAAAGCGCCGGGAAGCTGGAAAAGGCCGTATGGGTTTTCTGCGCCATATGGGCGGCCGCAGCTTTATACGGCGTTTTAGGCTTTTTTCTGTAACAGGAGGTCTTTTGGGTTATGAAACAGATTCTCATTGTGGGAAACGGCATTTCCGGCCTTACCTGCGCCATTGAGGCGGCAAAGGCCGGCATACAGGCAAGCATCCTTTCCCCCTTTCCTTCCCAGCGGGCCCAGTCCGTCATGGCGGCAGGCGGGCATCAACGCCGTTTTGCCCCCCTGCGATCCGGGGGACAGCGTCAGGCTGCACATTCAGGAAACCCTGGAAAGCGGCTGCCGGATCGGCGGAGAAAAGGCGGTGAGCGCCCTCTGCGCCGACGCCCCCGCCATCATCGGCTGGCTGGAGAGCATCGGCGTGGTCTTTTCAAGAGATGAAAATGGTCAGGCGGCAAAGAGGGCCTTCGGCGGCCAGTCCCGAAAAAGGACCATATACGCCGGCGCCTCTACGGGAAAACAGATCGTTACCGCCCTGATCCAGGAAGCCCGGAAATGGGAATGCCGGGGCCTGATCCAAAGAAGGCTGGGACTGCGGTTTCATACGGCTCTGATCAGGGATGGGGCCTGCTATGGAATCCTTTGCTACAGCGAGGCTGAAAAACGGCTGATCCCCTTTTACGCCGACGCTGTTGTGATGGCGACAGGCGGTCAAAACTGTCTGTTTGGAAAAACCACCGGCTCTACCCTCTGCGACGGTTACGGAGCGGCAATGCTGTTTTTGCAGGGAGCGGCCCTGAAAAACCTGGAAATGATCCAGTATCACCCCACCTCCATTGAAACCCCGCAAAAGCGCATGCTCGTTACCGAGGCGGCCCGGGGCGAAGGAGGGCGTCTGTACTACATAAAAGACGGCAAACGGGTCTATTTCATGGAAGAGGCCTTCGGGCCCCGGGGCAATCTGATGCCAAGAGACATCGTTTCCAAATACGTCTACGACGCTCTCTCCCAGGTCTATCTGGACATCGCTTTTCTGGGAGAAAACATCATCCGCAGCCGCCTTGAAGAGGTATATCAGCTCTGCCAGGACTATCTGGGACTGGATGTGACAAAGGAAAGCATTCCCGTAGCCCCTTCCGTTCATTTTTTCATGGGAGGCCTTTGGGTAGACGAAAGACACCGCACCAGTTTAAAGGGCCTGTATGCCGCAGGGGAATGCGCCAGCCTGTATCACGGCGCCAACCGCCTGGGGGGCAATTCCCTGCTTTCCGCCATCCACAGCGCCAGAGCCGCCCTTTCTTCTATTTCAGAGGAAAGCCTCCCCGCCCGGCATCCTGATTTCAGCGGCTGGATCAGGCAGCAGCAGCAATCCATTGAAAAGCTCCTGCTTTCCAAAAGCCCCTTTTCCGCCGTCTATATCCAAAACCAGCTGGCAAAGATCATGGGAGAGGATCTGGGGATCGTCCGCACCGGCGAAAAGCTCTCACAGGGCCTTGAAAGCATCGACTATTACCTTTCCGTCTGCGATAAGCTGATCTACGACAGTCAGGTCTCTCCCTATCAGGCCTACAGCCTGGGCCCCATGCTGACCCTTGCCAGGGCCATCCTCACCTGCGCCCTTTCCCGGAAGGAAACCAGGGGCGCCCACATCCGGGAGGATTTTCCGGAAAGGGATCCTTCCCTTGAAAAAGCCTCTGTTATCCGCTATAACCAGGGCAAATTCACAGTGACCTATGAAAAGGAGGAATAGCCCTATGCTCGTTACCGTCAAACGCCAGAAAGACCCTCAAAGCGAGCCCTATCTGCAAAGCTTTTTTGTTGAAGCAAGTCCCCAGATGACCGTCAGCGCCCTTCTTGACAAGCTGAACTATACAGATGACCTGTATGATGTAAAGGGCCAGGCCGCCCCCCGCATCCGCTGGGAATGCAGCTGCCTGCAAAAGCTG
Organism: uncultured Clostridia bacterium; assembly: GCA_944386095.1. GTDB lineage: Bacteria > Bacillota > Clostridia > Peptostreptococcales > Anaerovoracaceae > CALWZU01. The sequence continues at coordinate 5,351 of CALWZU010000019.1, forward strand.
TGCGGCGCCTGCGCCATGCGTATCAACGGGCTTCCCCGCCTGGCCTGCGCCACCTTCCTCAGGGATCTGGATCCCAGGGAGCTTTTGCTGGAGCCTCTTTCCAAGTTTCCCGTCGTAGCGGATCTGATAGTGGACAGAAGCATCATAGAGAAAAATCTTCTTCGGGCCCGGGCCTACCAGGGCAGCTACCGCCCTATCGACGCAACAGACTATCCCCGGCTCTACAGCATGGCAAAATGCCTCAAATGCGGCCTGTGCCTTGAGATCTGCCCCAACTATTCCAAGGGGGAGGATTTTTTCGGAGCCCTGTTTGCCAACGAAATGTATCTTCTTTCCCACCAGAGCCAGGACAGGCGAAAGGAGCTGAAAAAGGCCTATGACAGGAACTTTGGCGCAGGCTGTTCCAAGGCTCTTTCCTGCGTTTCCATCTGCCCCATGAAGCTGGATACCCTTTCTTCCATGGCAAGGATGAACCGTTTTTCCCCGGAAAAATAAAGGAAACATCCGGGCGC
>CALWZU010000020.1 GCA_944386095.1 uncultured Clostridia bacterium
ATAACTGGAAGCGGGTGGAAATGCAGCGTTATGTGGACGCCCTTTTGCGTCATACCCTGGCTTTTGTGGAGGATCCGGAAAGCCTGGATGAAGAAAGCGGACTGGCCCATTATAAGCATATGGCCTGTAATATGGCATTTATCTGCGATATGATGCAGAAAAAGCATACGCAGGAAAAGGAAAGCAAAAAAGAAGAAAAGGAAACGGCGGAATAAAAAGGGCGAAAAAAGAGAATGCGAAAACCTGTTTTTTTCAGAACGTATGTTTACAACTGGAACGCCTTGTGTTACAATCAGATTACATTTTGAAAACCACCGGCTGCTGACAATGGGCAGAGCCGGCAAAACAGGTAAAAGGAGATTCGCCCATGGAACAAAACGCCGACTTGACTCCCAGAGAGCAAAAAATTCTGGATTATATGAAAAAGCAGATCCGGGCAAAGGGTTATCCTCCCACGGTGCGGGAGCTTTGCCAGTCCCTGGGCATCAAATCCACATCTACCGCCCATAAGGACATTGAAAGTCTTGAAAAAAAAGGCTATATCCGCAAGGATCCGTCAAAGCCGAGAGCCATCGAGGTGATAGACCCTTCTTTTCTGACGGAGCATGATCTGCCCGAAGAGGCGGAAAATCAGCAGCTTCCCCAGCGGGAGGATATTCTGGATATTCCCCTTGTGGGAAAAGTGGCCGCAGGGCAGCCCATACTGGCTGAGCAGAATATCGAGGATTCTTTTCCGGTGCCGGCCCGTTTTGTAGGGAAGGGCGAATATTTTATGCTCAGCGTGAAGGGCGACAGTATGATTGAAGCGGGCATTTTTGACGGAGACTATATTCTGGTTCGCAGGCAGGAATCCGCTGAAAACGGCGATATGGTGGTGGCTATGGTAGACGGCTTTGAAAGCGAGGCCACGGTCAAAACCTTCTATAAGGAGATGGATCATATCCGTTTGCAGCCGGAAAACGCCTCCATGAGCCCGATCCTGGTAAAGGATGCCCGGGTGCTGGGGCTTGTAAAGGGGGTTTTCCGTTATTTTAGCTGAGCTTTACGGAAAGCTTCCAGAAAGAAACGGAAAATCCGATATAAGGATAACGATGATCAGAGGGCGTTCCCGGTGCCTTTTTGCGGCTTTTGGGAGGGCCCTCTTTGATGGGTAAAAAAGCGGGAGCCCTCAAAGGGGAAAGAGGGAAAATCGTGAGGGAAACAGGAAAATCCCTTGAAAATATTATTAATTTCTTTACTTTACGGATAAAAATGATATAATAGAAAAACATGAGTTTTCTAATTTTAGGAGGAAAAAAGCAAATGAAAGCAACCCTGATCGGAAAAGAGAACAACGTAGCTGAATTTGACATGCAGTTTTCTGCAGAAGAATTTGAAAAAAAAGTAAATAGCGTATATTTAGCTAACAAATCGAAATACACCGTTGACGGATTCAGAAAAGGCAAGGCGCCCAGAAAGGTGCTGGAGGCAAAATTCGGAAAAGGCATTTTTTATGAAGACGCCATGAACGAGATGATCGCCGACGCTTATCCGGAAGCGGTGGGAGAGCTTTCTCTGCGCCCTGTGGCAAGACCTCATGTGGAAGTGAAATCCTTTGAAGAGGGAAAAGATCTGACCATCGGTATCAAGGTGGCCGTAAGACCGGAATTCACACCGGGCAAGTATAAAGGAGTAGAAATCGATAAAATCGAATATACTATTACAGATGAGGACGTTCAGAAGGAACTGGAATCCTTGCAGGAAAGAAATTCCAGAGCGGTTTCTGTGGAACGGCCCGCCAAGGAAGGCGATACGCTGAAGATCGATTACGAAGGCTTCTGCGGAGAGGAACAGTTTGAAGGGGGAACCGCGGCGGATCAGAATCTGACCCTTGGCTCCAACACCTTTATTCCGGGCTTTGAGGATCAGCTCATCGGCGCTAACGTGGGAGACAAGGTGGATGTGAAGGTGACCTTCCCCCAGGAATACCATGCGGAAAATCTGGCGGGCAAGGATGCGGTTTTCCATGTGACGGTCAAGGAGATCAAGGAAACCGAAAAGCCTGTTCTTGACGATGAATTCGCTAAGGACGTCAGCGAATTTGACACCCTCGAGGAATTAAAGGCCGATCTGCGGGCCAAGCTGGAAAAGGACAGCGCCAACAAGGTAGAATACGATACGAAAAACGCCATCATCGAAAAGATCTATGAGGCGACGGAAATCGATATTCCCGACGACATGGTGGAAAACCAGGTGATGGAAATGATGGATGAGCTGGATATGCAGCTGAAGTATCAGGGAATTACCGTTGCGGATTATCTCAAATACATGGGCAAGACGCCGGAGCAGTTTAAAGAAGAAATCCGTCCCGACGCCTACAAAAAAATGAAGACCCGGCTGATTATCGATGAAATCGCCAACCTGGAAAACATCGAAGCCTCTCAGGAGGAAATCGACGCGGAAATCCAGGGAATCGCCGATCATTACAAGATCCCGGTGGAAAGCATCAAGGAACAGTTTGAAACCGAAAATCTGGAGCTGATCGTTCAGGACATCAGAAACAGAAAAGCCATCCAGCTTCTTTTGGATGAAGCGGTTATCAAATAAAATAACTGGGTCCGGCCGCCCCTTGCGATAAAGCAGGGGGCGTTTCAGGAAAAGAGAGAAATGGAGAAAAAGAGAGCTTAGAAGAAAAACAGCAAACAAAGCGGGGTGAAAAAGTATGCCTTTGGTACCAATGGTAGTAGAACAGACACAGGCCGGTGAACGGTCCTATGACATTTATTCCAGACTTCTGAAGGACAGGATCATCATTTTAGGGGATGAAATCAACGATGCTACGGCGAGCCTGGTGGTGGCGCAGCTTTTATTTCTGGAGTCGGAAGATCCCAATAAGGAAATCAGCCTTTATATCAACAGCCCCGGCGGCTCGGTAACGGCGGGAATGGCGATCTATGATACCATGCAGTATATCAAATGCGACGTATCTACCATCTGCATCGGCATGGCGGCCAGTATGGCGGCCTTCCTCCTTTCCTCCGGAACCAAGGGCAAGCGCCTTTCGCTGCCCAATTCCGAGATCATGATCCATCAGCCCCTGGGCGGCATGAGAGGTCAGGCGGAGGATATCCGGATCCATACGGAAAGGCTTTTGAAAACCAGGGATACCCTGAACCGGATTATCAGTGAAAATACCGGGCAATCTATAGAACAGGTGGCAAAGGACACTGACAGAGATAATTTCATGTCGGCACAGGAGGCCATGGCCTATGGCATTATCGACAAGGTCGTGACATCCAGAAAGCAAGCTAAAGGAGAAGAAAAATAGAAGTGGAAGAAAAAAAATTGCGCTGCTCTTTCTGCGGGAAAACTCAGGATCAGGTCAGAAGGCTGATCGCCGGGCCGGGAGTGTATATTTGCGATGAATGCGTCACCCTTTGCCGGGAAATCCTGGAGGAAGAGGAGGATACCGCTCCCCCGCAGCAGGAGGAGCTTGGAAATGTCCCTACCCCTATGGAAATGAGCAAGATCCTGGATCAGTATGTGATCGGTCAGCAGGAAGCGAAAAAAGCCCTTTCCGTGGCGGTCTACAATCACTATAAACGCATCGGCAACCCCCTGGCCCAGGAGGACGATGTGGAAATTCAGAAAAGCAACATCCTGATGGTGGGGCCCACCGGCAGCGGCAAGACCCTGCTGGCTCAGACCCTGGCCAAAATCCTCAACGTCCCCTTCGCTATAGCGGACGCCACCGCCTTGACAGAGGCCGGCTATGTAGGGGAGGATGTGGAAAACATCCTGCTTAAGCTTTTACAGGCGGCGGATAACGATGTGGAGAGGGCCCAAAGGGGCATCGTCTATGTGGATGAGATCGATAAAATCGCCAGAAAATCCGAAAATCCTTCTATCACAAGGGATGTGAGCGGAGAAGGGGTCCAGCAGGCTCTTTTGAAGATCCTGGAGGGAACCGTAGCCAACGTACCGCCCCAGGGCGGCAGGAAGCATCCTTATCAGGAATTTATCCAGATCGATACCACCAATATCCTGTTTATTTGCGGAGGCGCATTTGCGGGCATCGACAAGGTCATCCAGAGAAGGATCGGAGAAAGGACCATAGGCTTCAATTCGGATATGAAAACCAGCCGGGAAGAGGAGAAAGCCCTTCTGGAGGAAATCCGCCCGGAAGATCTTTTAAAATATGGCCTGATCCCGGAATTCATCGGCAGGCTGCCGGTGGTAGTGACCCTTGACGAGCTGGATCAGGAGGCTCTGGTGCGAATCCTCACCGAACCGAAAAACGCCATTATCAAGCAGTATCAAAAGCTGTTCCAGATCGACGGGGTGAAGCTTGAGGTGGAAAAGGAAGCGGTGAAGGCCATAGCCCGAAAAGCTCTGAAGCGAAAAACCGGCGCCAGAGGACTGCGCAGCATCATGGAATCCATGATGACGGACATCATGTTTGAACTGCCCTCTATGGAAAACGTCGCCAAATGTATTGTGACGGAGGCGATGGTAGAGGATAAAAACGCAAAGCCGGTTTTGAAAAAAAAGGCGGCGCCGAGAAAGCCCCGCAAGGCCAAGGAAGAATCGGCCTAACCAAAGAAAAAAGGGAAACCTTGCAGCTATCAGACCGCAAGGTTTCTTTGCCATAGGAGTGATATCCATGAAAACTGTGAAAAACGAAAAAGAAAAAGTATTGAGACAGATGCCGGCGATCCCCCTTCGGGGCATTACCATTTTCCCCAATATGGTGCTTCATTTCGATGTGGGAAGGGAAAAATCCATCAAGGCCCTGGAAGAGGCCATGATCACCGATCAGACGATATTTCTGACCACCCAAAAAAGCGCTGAAACAGACCTGCCTACGCCGGAGGATTATTACTGGGTAGGGACGGTAGCCCGTATCAAGCAGATGCTGAAAATGCCCGGAGAAGTGGTAAGGGTGCTGGTGGAGGGCGTCTGCCGCGCCTCCATTGAGGAGATCATCCATGAGACGCCTTATTTAAGATGCCTGCTGCTGGAGCATCCTGAAACCGACCAGGGAGTGGATTCCAATCAGCTGGAAGCCATGTCAAGGGCTCTTTTGGAGGCTTTTGACGAATATGTGGCCATCAATCCCAAGCTGAGCGCAGAGATGTTCGCTTCGGTAGACAGCGTTCAGCCCCCCTCCCGGATGGCGGATCTGATCGCTTCTAATCTGGAGGTAAAAAACGAACAAAAGCAGGAGATCCTGGAGTGCTATGATCCTCTGGAACGGATGGAAAAGGTCACCAGGCTCCTGATCCGGGAGACGGAAATCCAGAAGATCGAAAGGGACATTTCCATGAAGGTCCGGGGCCAGATCAATAAGGGCCAGAAGGAATATTATCTCAGGGAACAGCTGCGGGCCATTCAGGAGGAGCTGGGCCAGGATGAGAACGTAGAGGAAGAGGTAGAGGCCTACAGAAAAAAACTCAAGGCTCTCAAGCTGCCCAAGGAGCTCCATGAAAAGGTAGAGCACGAGATACAGCGGTTTTATAAGGTGCAGCCCTCCTCCGCAGAGGGCGGAGTGATCCGCACTTATCTTGACTGGGTGCTGGAACTGCCGTGGAATAAGCAGACCAGGGATTCCCTGGATCTGAAAGAGGCCGCCCGGGTGCTCAATGAGGATCATTACGGACTGGAGAAGGTCAAGGAAAGGATTTTGGAATATCTGGCCGTCCGCAAGCTTTCAAAGGACATGAAAGGGCCGATCCTTTGCTTTGTAGGGCCGCCGGGGGTAGGAAAGACGTCGGTGGCAAAATCCATCGCCAGAGCCATGAACCGGAAATTTGTCCGGATGTCCCTGGGCGGCGTCCGGGACGAGGCGGAAATCCGGGGCCACCGCAGGACCTATATCGGCGCGATACCGGGAAGGGTGATGGGGGCTATGAAGGACGCCAAATCCAATAACCCGGTTTTCCTCTTTGATGAAATCGACAAGGTGGGAAATGATTACCGGGGCGATCCGGCCTCGGCCCTTCTGGAGGTGCTGGATCCGGAACAAAACAAGGAATTTACCGATCATTTCATCGATCTGCCCTTTGATCTTTCCAGGGTGATGTTTCTGACCACGGCCAACACAACAGAGACGATCCCCATGCCTCTTTTGGACAGGATGGAAGTGATCGAGATCTCCGGGTATACGGAAGAGGAAAAGCTCAGGATCGCCCAGCGTTATTTGATTCCCAAAAAGCTGGAGGAGCACGGGCTGAAGCCCCAGCAGCTGAAATTTTCTCCCCAGGCCATCCGGGATATGATCAACTACTACACCCGGGAGTCCGGCGTGAGAAATCTGGAAAGGGAAATCGCCAATGTGTGCCGTAAGGCGGCAAAAAAAATCGTGGAAGATCAGGCGGCTCATCTGAAAGTGACGCCCTCTAATCTGGAAAAATATCTGGGCAGAAAGCGGTTCCATTATGATACGGTAGGAGAGGAAAACCAGGTGGGGGTCACTAACGGCCTGGCCTGGACCATCGTGGGAGGGGATACCCTGTCCATCGAAACCACTGTAATGGAAGGAAACGGCAAGCTGGTGCTGACCGGACAGCTGGGAGAAGTGATGCAGGAATCCGCAAAGGCGGGCATCAGCTATATCCGGGCCAATAGCGAGAAGCTGGGCGTGGATGGGAATTTTTACAGAGAAAAGGACGTTCACATCCACATTCCTGAGGGCGCCATACCAAAGGACGGCCCTTCGGCGGGGGTCACCATGTGTACATCGGTGATTTCCGCCCTGACGGGAATTCCCGTCAGAAAGGATCTGGCCATGACAGGGGAAATTACCCTGCGGGGCAAGGTGCTGGCGGTAGGCGGTATTAAGGAAAAAGTGCTGGCGGCTCACAGGGCGGGCATGAAAAAGGTGCTGCTGCCCATGGAAAACCAGCGGGATATACAGGATATTCCGGCCAACGTGCGCAAGGAACTGGAATTTGTCCTGATCAGCCATATGGATCAGGTGCTAAAGCAGGCTCTGGTCAGGGGGTAAAAAATGGTCATAAAGCATTCGGAGCTGGCGGCGATCGCGGCAAGGCCCCAGCAGTATCCGCCGGAGGACTTGCCGGAAATCGCCTTTGCGGGCAGATCCAACGTGGGAAAATCCTCCCTGATCAATCTGCTTCTTGGAAGAAAAAATCTGGCAAAGGTCAGCGGGAGCCCGGGAAAGACCCGCACCATCAATTTTTATCAGGTAAACGGGGCTTTTCGGATCGTGGATCTGCCGGGCTACGGCTATGCCCGGGTGTCAAAATCCCTCAGCCAGGATTGGGGCGAGATGATCGAAACCTACCTGAAGGGGAGGCGGAATCTGCGGAAGGTGGTGCAGCTTGTGGATATTCGCCACGAACCTACCGCCCAGGATCTGCAGATGTATGAATGGCTGAAATTTTACGGTATGGACGGTCTTGTGGTCGCCACGAAGGCGGACAAGATTTCGGGAAACCAGTGGCAGAAAAACCGGGCCATGATCCGTAAAAAGCTGCAAATGGAAAAGGATGATGTGCTGCTTGCGGTTTCGGCGCTGAAAAAAACCGGCTGGGAAGCTCTTTTAGAGCAAATCGAGGAGTTGATCGCCCCATGCCAAGATGGCTGATACTGCCGCTGGTTTTAAAGGAAATCCGCTCTATCAGGGATTTATTCAAGGACAAGCAGGCGCCCCTTCGCTATAAGCTCCTTGTGATCGGGGGCCTTATTTACCTGATTTCTCCGATAGATCTGATCCCGGCGCCGATTCTGGGCTTTTCCATTATCGATGACTGTGTGCTGTGGGGAGCGATCCTGTATTACCTGAAGGATCCCCTGGGGGCCTATACCCGGGAACGGGAAGGCAAAAGCAGGGTAAAAAGCAGCAAATACAAGGGAAAGACCATTATCCGGGACGTTTCCTATAGGGTGCATGAGGAAGAGCCGGGGCAGGAAAAAGAAGAAAGAGCCCAAAAGGAGCAAGGGCGAACCACCAGAGATGAAAACACAAAATGAAAGGGCGAAACGAGGGAAAAAACGATGGCAATGAAGGAAACAGGTTCTATCAGGGTCCTGCTTACGGAAGAGCAGATCCAGGAGCGTATCAGGCAGCTTGGAAAGCAGATCACCCGGGATTACGAGGGGAAGACCCTGCTGATGGTGGGGATCCTGAAGGGCTCGTGCATGTTTTTATGCGATCTGGCAAAGCGGGTGGAGCTGGATGTAAGGATGGATTTTATGTCTGTTTCAAGCTACGGCTCGCAAATGACCACAAGCGGCAAGGTGCAGATCAAAAAAGACCTGGAAAACAACATAAAGGGAAAGGACGTACTGATTATAGAGGACATAATCGATTCGGGCATGACCATGAGCAAGCTTCTGCCCCTGCTCAGGGAAAGAGAGCCTGCTTCTTTAAGAGTATGTACCTTCCTGGACAAGCCTTCCCGGCGGCAGGTGCCTCTTCAGGCCGATTACACGGGATTTGCGGTGGAGGATGCCTTTATCGTAGGCTATGGACTGGACTATGACGAAAAATACAGGCAGCTGCCCTATGTGGCCTGTCTTGAGGGATAGGAGATGAAGGGATGGATCCTGTAGCTTTTACCATTTTCGGACTGGACATCCGCTGGTATGGGGTGCTGATTTCTGCGGCTATGGTGCTGGCGGTGGTGATTTCCATGAAGCGGGCGGCCTCTCACCAAATCCGCCCCGACGATGTGCTGGATCTGGCCTTGTTTTGCCTGCCGGCGGCTCTGGTGGGAGCAAGGGCCTGGTATGTGCTGTTCAACTGGTCCTATTATCAGGGGGATCTGGGAAAGATACTGAATTTCCGGGAGGGAGGCCTTGCCATTCACGGCGGGCTGATCCTGGCCTTTACCGTGGGGATTTTGGTGTGCCGGCATAAAAAAATCGATCCCTGGAACGGGCTGGATCTGGTGGCTCCGGTGATCGCCCTGGGGCAGGCCATCGGCAGATGGGGCAATTTTTTCAATCAGGAGGCTCACGGAGGGCCGACGGATCTGCCCTGGGCCATTGAAGTGGATGGGCAGATGGTACATCCTACCTTTTTATATGAATCGATCTGGTGCTTTCTTTTGTTTTGGCTTCTGCTTTGGATAGATAAAAAACGGAAGTTCAGTGGACAGATCATATTGCTGTATGGAATCCTGTATTCGGCGGAGCGCTTCCTGGTAGAGGGGCTTCGAACAGACAGCTTGTATTTTATGGGCTTCAGAACAGCGCAGCTGGTCAGCCTGGGCGCGATTTTACTATGCTTTTGCGTGTATGTTTACAAAAATCATACCCGGTTCAGAAAAAATTAAGATATTCTAAGCCATTGAAAAATAGGGGATCTAAGCCTGTCAAGCACAAAATAGAGGTAGGTTTTTCAAACTAAACCTTTATTTTGTGTTTTTTTATGTTATAATGATTTTGTAACATTCTGTAAAACAAATGAAATTTTATCGTAACAATTGAAATATTTCTGTTATAGGATTGTTACATGTGGTAGAAAGCATTGCTCTGGCCACAAAATATAGGGCTTGCCCCCTGGTCATAGCTTCTTTCATGGCAAGGAAATCCATACGCCAGAACGCCTTATCCCATTCCATAACCACCCAGGTGGAGGAAAAGTGGTTGAAAAGTGGTAGAAAGTGGTGTATAGTGGGTTTACGTAAGCTGTGAAAGTAGGTGAGGTTTGTATGCTCATAGGCGAATATCAACATTCCCTAGATGCCAAGGGCAGAGTTATCATTCCCGCGAAATTCCGGGAAGAACTGGGCGTACGCTTCATCATGACAAAAGGCTTTGACGGCTGCCTGTACGCTTATTCCCCCGGTCAGTGGGAAAAGGTAGAGGAAAGGGTAGCCGGTCTGGATTTCGGCGGAAAAGACATGCGGGCTTTTGAAAGATGGTTTTTCGGAGGCGCCGTGGAGTGTGAAGTGGACAGGCAGGGCAGGGTTATCATACCTCAGAATCTTCGGGATCATGCCGGTCTTGTGAAGGACGCCGTAATCCTGGGCAATCGCTCCAAGGTGGAAATCTGGAGCAGGGAAGCCTGGGAAAAATACGCAGAAGAAAACCACAGCTGCGAGGCCTTTGCGGAAACGATGGCGGGCCTGCGGATTTAGGAGCGTTTCATGGAATTCAGACATACCTCCGTTTTGCTGGAGGAAACCCTTCAGGGGCTTGACCTCAAGCCGGGGAGCGTTTATGTGGACGGTACCCTGGGAGGCGGCGGACACGCCGCAGCGGCCTGCGAAAGGCTGGGCCCCGGCGGAACGCTGGTAGGCATCGACACGGACACAGACGCCCTGAGAGCGGCCGAGGAAAACCTGCGGTTCTGCCCAGGCAGAAAATTTTTTGTAAAAGACAACTACGGAAACGTAAAGGATGTCCTGCAAAGGCTGGATATTCCTCATATCGACGGCGCCCTTTTGGATTTGGGCGTATCATCCTTTCAGCTGGACAATCCTCACAGAGGCTTTTCCTATATGCAAAACGCGCCTCTTGATATGAGGATGGATCAAAGCGGCGGTATCACCGCGGAGGATGTGGTCAACGAATACGACGAAAACGAACTTCGAAGAGTGATCAGGGATTACGGCGAAGAGCGGTGGGCCTCCCGTATTGCGGGGTTTATTGTAAAGCAGCGCAGGGAGCGCCGGATCCGTACCACGGAAGAGCTGGTTGAAATCATCAAGGCGGCGGTACCCGCCAGCGCTAGGCGGGAAGGCCCGCATCCGGCGAAACGAACCTTTCAGGCCATTCGAATCGAGGTCAACGACGAGCTGAGACAGCTGGAAAAAGCGGTAAGGGCCATGATCGATGTGCTGGCTCCGGGAGGAAGGCTGGCGATCATCACCTTTCATTCCCTGGAGGATCGGATCGTTAAGGAAATCTTCCAAAAAGAAGAAAATCCCTGTACCTGCCCGCCGGATCTGCCGGTGTGCGTGTGCGGGAAAAAGCCCAGGCTGCTTCGGGTCAACAGAAAACCCATTACCGCCTCAGCCCGGGAGCTTTCAGAAAACCCCAGATCACGAAGTGCAAAGCTGCGGATCGCCCAGAAGCTTTAGGGCCCCGGCTGAACAAAAGAATGGAGGTTTCGTATGCAGGCAGTAAAAAGCTATCATAAACACCATAACCTTATCCGCTCCTCCGCAGCTGCCGGACGGGCCGGAGTGGCGGAAAAAAGGATTTCCCCCTTACATAGGACCTTTCTTCTCAGAACCATTGTGATGATCGCTATTTTGCTGATCGTGATGATCGGCTTTATGGCCTATTCGGTTCAGATTCGCTATAACATCAATGAAACCAATAATCAGATCGCCCAGCTGCAAAGCCGGATCGACGAGTTAAATCTGCAGATCAACGAAGTGGCGACGCCTGCCATGATCGAAAGCAGAGCCAAGGAACTGGGCATGGTGTATCCTTCCATGGATCAGAGAAGGTATCTGAATACGGGAAATGAAGGCGTGGCCTATGCGGAGGCATCCCCTCAGGAGGAATAAAAGGACCGTCACAAAAGAGGGGCGGTTTCATCATAAAAATGTCTTGAAAGAATAGTATAGTTTATATCATAAAAATTTTATTATAGAAACACCATGCGAGAGAAAATCCGGATAGGTTAGGAAGATTTGATGATACGACCCTGAAAGATATCATTTATCTTGATTAGCTTTGGCCGGGTTTTTCCATGAAGGGGAGAGAACATATGACAGGACCTGTAAAAGCCAGCAAAAAGAGAATCCTGATGCTGTTTTTCTTTTGCTGTCTCTTTTTTGTTTTGCTGATCCTGCGCCTTGGATGGATACAGGTGGTGGACGCCCAGAAGTATTCCGACCTGGCGGTGGAGCAGCAGACAAGGGATACGCCTATTACGGCTGTCAGAGGCAATATTTACGATCGGAACATGGAGCCTATGGCTATCAATGCGCCGACCTATACCATATGGGTATGGCCCAGCGAATTGAAGGATGATGAAGGAGATCCCGACGCTATGGCCGCCGTTATCGCGGATATTATACAGGGGGATCCCGCTTCCATCAAGGCGTCTCTAACAAAAGAATCCTCTCTTGTGCGGGTAGCCAAGAACCTGACAAGAGAACAGGCGGAGGAGATCCGCGCTCTGGCACGGGAGGATGATGAGGGCAATGTGACCCTGCCGGGCATTTCCGTGGTGGAAGAAACCAAGCGTTATTATCCTTCCGCAACCCTGGCTTCTCATGTGATCGGCCATACCACAGACGATAACAACGGCATCAGCGGCATTGAACTGCGCTATAACGATTATCTCAGCGGCATGTCGGGAAGGATCATCCGCAACACCGACGCTTCCGGCAGACAGCTGGCCTATGGAACCGAACGGTATTACGAGGCGGAGGACGGCCTGAACGTAGTGCTGACGATAGACGAGGCGCTGCAGTATTATCTGGAAAACGCCCTGAAAAACGCCTATGAGGCTACCGGCGCTATCCGTACTGCGGCTATCGCCATGGACCCCGACACAGGAGAGGTGCTGGCTATGGGCCAGTATCCCGGATATGATCTGAATAATCCCAGGGTCCCCATCCTGGAAGAGGATTTAGAAGAATACGAAGCCCTGGAAACCAAAGAGGAACAGACGGAATACTGGAACCAGATGTGGCGTAATTTCCTCATCAGCGACACCTATGAGCCCGGTTCTCCCTTTAAGCTGGTCACCACGGCCATCGCTCTTGAAGAGGGCCTGACAAACGTATCCGAGGGCTTTTACTGCTCCGGCCATTTCACCGTGGCGGGAGAGCAGCTCAGCTGCTGGAGCTCTTCTAATCCCCATGGGGCGGAAAGTCTGGCTGAAGCGGTGCAGAATTCCTGCAACCCGGTTTTCGCCGAACTGGCCCGGAGGATCGGCAAAGAAAAATTCTATGAATATCTGGAAACCTTCGGCTTTACCCAGAGAACCGGCATCGATTTTACCGGAGAGGCCTATCCTATCGTGAATAAGCCTGAAAATATCGGCCCCGTAGAGCTTGCTACCATTTCCTATGGCCAGGGTATTTCCATTTCCCCCATCCAGCTGATTACGGCGGTAAGCTCCATCGTCAACGGCGGCAATCTGATGAGGCCTACTCTGGTGAAGGCCGTAACCGATGATGAGGGCAATATCATTTACAATAATGCGCCTGAACTGGTGCGTCACACGGTTTCTGAGCAGACCTCCAAGGAAATGCGGGAAATCATGGAATCCGTCGTTTCGGAAGGTGGCGGAAAGATTGCCTATATTCCCGGCTACAGGGTAGGGGGCAAAACCGGAACAGCCGATAAGGTAGTAGACGGAAAATACAAGACCGGCGCTACCTATGGCTCCTTCCTGGCCATCGCGCCTTCTGAGGATCCGGAAATCATCGTCCTTCTGATGGCCGATGAGCCCTATGGCACTCACTTTGGAAGCCAGACCGCTGCGCCCTATGTCAAGGAATTTCTGGAGGAGGCTTTGCCCTATTTGGGCGTTGCTCCCGAATATACACCCGAAGAAGAAGCCATGCTGGCCCGTCAGTCCATTACCGTGGCGGACGTGGTAGGCAGAAGCGCGGA
>CALWZU010000021.1 GCA_944386095.1 uncultured Clostridia bacterium
GGATCCGAAAGCCCTTTCCCCGCAAAAAGGCCCCTGCCGCCGCTTCCGCCTGAAAGCCCTTCCTTTTTGACTGGCTAGCGTTCTTCACCAAAGACGGCGCCCTCCGGCTTTCCTTCTGCCCGGATCCCTTCGGGATCCTTTGCCTCCTCCTGATCCTGGGGATGTTTTTTGGCCACATGCAAATCCAGGACTTCTTTTTCCATTTGCTGCATCATTTCAGGATGGGAGGCCAGGTACTGCTTTGCGTTTTCCCTTCCCTGGCCGATCCGTTCTCCTTTATAGCTGTACCAGGAGCCTGCCTTTTCGGCGATTTTGGCGTTGACGGCGCAGTCCAGCACATCTCCCGAGCGGGAAATGCCGGTTCCGTACATAATATCGAATTCAGCGGTTTTAAAAGGCGGCGCCACTTTATTTTTGACGATTCTGACCTTTGTTTTATTGCCCAAAACCTCGTCTCCCATTTTAATGGCCTCGCTTTTTCTCACGTCAAGACGCATGCTGGCATAAAATTTCAGGGCCTTTCCGCCGGTGGTGACTTCCGGATTTCCGAACATGATGCCCACCTTTTCCCTCAGCTGGTTGATAAAAATAGCCGCCGTGTTGGATTTATTGATCGCTCCGGCCAGCTTTCGCAAAGCCTGGGACATCAACCTCGCCTGAAGGCCTACATGGGAATCTCCCATTTCCCCCAGTATTTCCGCCTTGGGCACCAGCGCCGCCACAGAGTCGATAACCACCACGTCTACCGCTCCGCTTCTGACCAGCACTTCGCAAATTTCAAGAGCCTGCTCTCCCGTATCGGGCTGAGAGACCAAAAGCTCGTCCACATCCACCCCAAGGCGCGCGGCGTATTCCGGGTCAAGAGCGTGCTCCGCGTCGATAAAGGCGGCTTTTCCGCCCATTTTTTGCGCCTCCGCGATAATATGCAGGGACACGGTGGTTTTTCCCGAGGATTCCGGCCCGTAAATTTCTATGATCCTGCCCCGGGGGATCCCCCCGATGCCCGTTGCCAGATTCAGGCTCAGGGAGCCGGTGGGAATAACGTCGATATTCATGCGGGCCTGCTCGTCTCCCAGCTTCATGATGGCGCCCTTGCCAAACTGTTTTTGTATTTGCTGCATTGCCATTTCCAACGCTTTGTTTTTTTCTTCGTTTCCTGTCATAATTCCCTCCATTAAAAATGAACATCTGTTCTTTTTTATCTTAAGTCATTTTTTTCTTGCCGTCAAGTATTTTTCCGGGTAAAAGAGCGGTTTTGATTTTACATTTTTTTACATATACAGTATGCCACAGCCTCTGTCCGCCGTCAACCGGCTTTCTCCTCAAAATAAAAGATACCCCTTGGCGCCTTCCCCCGCCTTCAGGATATCTTCCCGCTTTTTCGTTATTTTATCTGTGCCGGAAGCCTCCCCTCCAGCATGTGATTGATCAGATTGAGCATATGCAAAACCGTATAATTCCGGTTCCAGCTGCGGGAAACCACCCGCATCCGGTATTGCCTGCAAACCACCCAGCCATCCAGATCCGCGCAGATATAAACAAGGCCTACCGGCTTTTCCTTCGTGCCGCCCCCCGGCCCCGCTACGCCGGTGACGGAAATGCAAAGACGGCTTGCGGTTTTTTTCTTCAGCCCCGCCGTCATTTCCAGAGCCGTTTCCTCGCTGACGGCTCCAAAACGCAAAAGCGTCTCCTCCCTGACCCCCAGCTCTTCCATCTTGGCCCGGTTGCTGTAGGTCACAAGGCCTCTTTCAAACACGGCGGAAATGCCTGGATAATCGATCAGCCGGGAAGCGAACATCCCGCCTGTGCAGGACTCTGCACAGGAAACGGTAATGCCTCTTTCCACAAGCTTTTGGCAGACAACCTCCGCCAGAGACTCGTCCCTGTCGCTGTAGATCCATTCCCCGACCCTCTCAGCTACCTGCTTTTCCATATCCTCTACGGCTTTTCTGGCCTCCTGCGCCCGCTTTCTTTTGGAGGTAATCCGCAGGGTCACCTCTCCTTCCTTGGCATAGGTAGCAAGAGTGGGGTCGGTCTGGTTTGAAATCAGATCCAAAAGAGCATCCTCAAGAGAAGACTCTCCTATGCCAAAAAGCCGCAAAACCACGGAATGGATCACGGCCTCCTGGAGGTTTTCCAGATAAGGCTTCACATGGCTTTCAAACATCCGGGTCATTTCCCGGGGCGGTCCCGGCAGACAGATAAGCCTTTTCCCGTCCTTTTCAAAAACACAGCCGGGCGCCGTTCCGCCCTCGTTGGGAAACATCCGCCCGTCCTTTTCCCCAGGCAGCCAGGCCTGCTTTTCGTTATTACGGGTCATTTCCCTTCCCATGCGCCGGAACGTTTCCCGCAGCTTTTCCATGCTGGCCTGATCCGGCACCAGCTTCACACCCATCGCCTCCGCCGCCATTTCTTTTGTCAGATCATCCTGGGTGGGGCCAAGACCGCCTGTGGCGATAATCAGATCCACCTGAGAAAGCAGCCTTTCAAAAACCGCCTTTGCCCTCCCCGGGTTGTCTCCCACCGTTTCGTGATATATCACATCTATCCCCAGCTCATTGAGCTGCCGGGACAGATAAACCGTATTGGTATTGACGATCTGTCCAAATAAAATCTCCGTTCCCACGCTCACGATCGCTGACCGCATATGCCTTCACCCCTTAAAAACGTCTCTGCTTTTATATATATAATCCACGCCGGAAAACACCGTTAAAATCACCGCCGCCCACAAAAGGATCTGATCCATGGGCAGCTGGATCAATCGGAAGGGCCAGTTTTGCAAAAGCAAAAGCACGATGGCCGTCATCTGAGAAACCGTTTTGAGCTTGCCCCAAAGGGAAGCGGCTATGACGATACCCTGGCTGGCCGCCACCGCCCTCAGCCCGCTGATGAGAAATTCCCTTGCCAGGATCACAAAAACCATCCAGGCCGCTACCGTCCCCAGCTGGCACAGGCACAAAAGCGCCGCCGTAACCAAAAGCTTGTCCGCAAGGGGATCCATGATTTTTCCGAAATTGGTGATCAGATTATATTTTCTTGCGATCTTTCCGTCCAAAGCGTCAGTGGCGGATGCGATCACAAACACTGCGGCCGACAAATACCAGTGGCCGGTCAGTAAAAGCGCCATAAACACCGGGATCATAACCATCCGCAGCACTGTCAGTTTATTAGGTAAATTCAATTAAATCGCCTCCCCTGCCAGATCGTAGTCAAAAGCGTCCACGATCCTGACCTTTATGATATCTCCCCGGGAAAGGCTCCTGCCCTCAGCGGTAAATATCACCCCGTTATCGATTTCTCTGGCGTCCTGCCGGGTCCTTCCGTAATAGGCCCCTTCCTCATCGGGCCCCTCCTCCACAAAGACCTGCTGGATGCTGCCGATTTTTTCCCGGTTTTTTTCAAGGGATATGCTCTGCTGAAGCTCCATCAGGATATCCCGCCGTCTTTCCTTCACATCTTTTCTTACCTGGGGCTTCATTTGAGCGGCAGGGGTGTTTTCTTCCTTGGAATAAGCGAAGACCCCCAGCCTGTCAAAACGGATTTCCTCTACAAAATCCCGGAGGATCTCAAATTGCTCCCTGTCCTCTCCGGGAAAGCCTGTTATAACCGTGGTCCGCAAAGCGATATCCGGCACCCTTTCCCTGAGTCTTTGGATCGCCGAAAGGATCACCTCTCTGCCGCCTGCCCGGTTCATGGCTTTTAAAACAGTCTGGCTGGCATGCTGCACCGGCATGTCCACATAGGGACAGACCTTGCTGTTTCTTCGGATCTCCTCTATCAGCTGGTCGGTGATTTTATCGGGATAGCAATACATCAGGCGGATCCATTCCACGCCCTCTACCTTTTCCAGCCTTTTCAAAAGCGCCGGCAGCATAAGACTTCCGTACAGATCCTTTCCATAGCCGGTCACATCCTGAGCGATCAGCACCAGTTCTTTGGCGCCCCTTTGCCCAAGCGCCACGGCTTCATCCAGAATAGCCTCCATGCGCCGGCTGCGGTAGCCTCCCCGAATCTGGGGGATCACGCAGTAAGTACAGCGGTTATTGCAGCCCTCTGCGATTTTCAGATAAGCGCTGCCTCCCTCCACCCGGGCGTACATGCCCGGACATTCCTCAAACTGCCGGGGGCAGGGAGAGCTTCTGCGGAGCCTTTCCCCCCTAGCCGCCTGATCCAGCAGCTTTCCCAGATCCTGATAATCATTGACCCCGATCACCAGATCCGCCTCAGGGATTTCTTCAAACAGCTCCCGATTGTAGCGTTGGCCCAGACAACCGCTGACCGCCAGCAAAACAGGCCTTTCCTCCTTCATCCGGCTAAGGGAAAAAATCGCCTCGATGGATTCCTCCTTTGCGTCCTGAATAAAAGCGCAGGTATTCACCACAACCGCATCCGCCTGCCCGGGACTTTCAACGATCTCCCAGCCCTCCTTCTGAAGAAGCTGCCGGGCTATGTCCGAATCCACCTCATTTTTGGGACAGCCCAGTGTCCGGAAATATACTTTCATTTCGCCTCTCCTTTTTCATCGAACCTCTTTTTCCTTCTCCGCCGGTTCCTGCCCTGCCGGGCCCCCTTCCCCTGAAAGGCCTTTGTCTCCGGCAGCCTCTCCCTGTGGATTCCAGGCCGGCTCCTGCTGGTCCTCCTCAGCCTGATGCGCCTGCTGGCGGCTGAGATAGCCCTCTTCTTCCTGAAGGGCCGTTGCTTCCCCCGCAGGCTCTGTCTCCCGGGAAAGAAAAGAGGCCTGCTCCTCTTCCCCTTCAAAGGGCTGCCCGGCTTCCCAGGGCGCCGGCTCCTCCGGATCCCTGGAAGAAATCTCTCCGTCCTCCTGAAGCCTCTGAGCGGCCTGATCCAGTTCCGCCAGGCCTTCCCTTGTCAGAAAGACCTTTCTGGGACGGCTTCCGTCCGCAGGCCCTACGATGCCCCGTTCTTCCATCATATCCACAAGCCGGGCGGCTCTGTTATAGCCGATCCTGAACCGGCGCTGGAGCATGGAGACCGAAGCCTGCTCCGCGTTGACCACCACTTCGATGGCATCCCGCAAAAGCTCGTCTGTTTCCTCCTGTTTATCTCCCAGATCCAGGCTGGCGTTTTCCAGGGTATGCATCAGGTCATTGGAAAACGCCTGCTGATGGCCCTGATTTTTTACAAACTGAATGACCCGCTCCACCTCATCGTCGGTTACCAAAGTGCCCTGGACCCGCAGAGGCTTTGCCCGTCCAATAGGATTAAACAGCATATCCCCTTTCCCCACAAGCCGCTCCGCGCCTGCCATATCCAAAATGGTGCGGGAATCGATCTGAGAGGATACCGCAAAAGCGATCCGGGAGGGAATATTTGCTTTGATAACCCCTGTGATAATATCCACAGAGGGCCTCTGGGTCGCTACGATCAGGTGCATTCCCGCCGCTCTCGCCATCTGGGCAAGACGGCAGATGGCGTCCTCCACCTGCTGAGGCGCCGCCATCATCAGATCGGCAAGCTCATCGATGATAATCACGATCTGAGGCAGCTGCTCTTCTTCCTTTTCCTGCATTTTCCGGTTATAGCTGGCAAGATCCTTCACGCTTTCCGCCGCGAATTTCCGGTATCGGTCATTCATCTCCGCCACCGCCCAGTTCAGCGCCACCGCCGCCTTGGAGGGCTCGTTGACCACCGGTATCATCAGATGGGGAATACCGTTGTAGTTGCTCAGCTCCACAACCTTAGGGTCTATCAGGATGATTTTCACCTCATCGGGCCTAGCCTTATACAAAAGACTGATAATGATGCTGTTGATGCATACGCTCTTTCCCGATCCGGTAGACCCGGCGATCAGCAGATGAGGCATGTCCTTCAGATTCGCCACCACCGGATTGCCTGAAATATCTTCCCCCACCGCAAAGGTGATTTTAGAGGGACTGCTTCGGAAAGCCTCCGAATCGATCACATCTCTTAGCAAAACCGCATTGATTTTATTGTTTTCCACTTCAATGCCCACCGCCGCTTTCCCGGGTATGGGCGCTTCCATACGAATGCTCTTGGCCGCCAGATTCAGCGCGATATCGTCGGCCAGGCGGACGATGCTGCTGACCTTAACGCCCACCGCAGGCTGAATTTCAAAACGGGTCACCGCCGGGCCCTTGCTCACATGGACGACCTTGGCCCCCACATTGAAGTTTTGAAGGGTACGCTCCAGCAAAGCCGCCTTTGCCTGAAGATCCCCCTTTTCGGAGGCGTCCCACTGACCAGTGCTGCCCTTCAGAAGATCAATCGGCGGCAGGGCGTACATTTGAAGCTGCACCGGTCCCCCCGCCTCCTTCGCCTCGGAAGCGGCTTTGGAAATTTCCCTGTCCATGCTGCGGATCTGCCGGTTCATATCCTTCTGATCCATTTTTTCTTTTTTAGGGGGAATGTCCGGCTTTATTGCAGGCTGCCCCTCCGGGTCCCAAGAGCCGCCGGTTTCCCGGTCGTTTGTCTCCTTTTCTTCGGTCCCTTCATTTTCCCTCTCCGGCGTCCCCTCGTCTTTTTCCGGGCCGGCTTCATTTTTCAGGACGGCGTTTCCCGATGCCGCAAGGCTTCCCGTCATATACTCCGCCTCAGGGGGCAGGCCAAAACCGCCCCCAAAGGCTTCTTCCGGAGGCTCCGGCTCTTCCTTTGAAAAGCTCTCATCCTGGCCCTTCCCCTCTTCAGTCTTAGCCCCCTGAAGGCCTTCCTCCTTCAGATCCTCTTTTTTCCGGGAGACCTCTTTTCCTTCTTCCCGCACCGGCTCCTGCAAATCGGAAATATCCAGCTGTTCAAAATCGTTTTGCTTTCCAAAAAGCACTTCCTCCTTCGCCTTCATATAGCCCATGATCTTACGCTTTTTGCCGAAATTGGAATCCGGCGGATCCGTTTCCTGGGTCAGCTCCCGTAAGAGAGCCATATCCTTTTCATACTGCTGCTGTTCCTCCTGTTCCCGGATCCATTCCTCGTTGCGCTTTTTTTCCCTGGCGATGGCCCTTTCTCTCTGCTTCGCCCTGTGCTTTCCCAAAAGCCAGGCAAAGGGCTCGTTTGCCACGATCAGAATCACGATCGCCATCAAAGCCGCCGTTATGATACAGGCCCCCGCCTTTCCGAAAAGCTTTACAAGGCCATAGGCCAGGCTCATGCCCACAGCTCCGCCGCCGGTGCCTGCCGCTCCCAGGGTAAAGACCTCCTCAAGCCAGGCGCTTCCAAAGGACAAAAGCTGGTTTTCTTTGGTGCAGAGGATGGAATACAACAGGGCGATGAGCAAAAACAGCCCCGCCAAAAGAAAGGATGAGTAAAAGGCGCCGGTTTTTCCCGCTCTGCCGATAAATAACAGAATGCTGTATAGGATAAAATAATAGGGCAGGATCAGGGCCGCATTACCAAAGCAGCCCATCAGCACCGTGCGGATCCCCGCGCCTACCGCTCCCGCCAGCTGCGTCTGAAGGGAAATAATCAAAAAAATCCCCACCGCCAAAAGGACGATGGCAAGGATCAGCTCGTTGATGTGCTTTTCCCGCCTGGTCATCTGAGAGGGGGCGCCTTTTTTTCCCGCCGTCTTTTTCCCGGCGCTTTTCTGCGCCCCGGATCCTTTTGGCCTGCCTCTTTTCGCGCCGCCGGCGCTTTTTTTCGTTGTCGTTTGTTCTGCCATAGCTTTCTCCGTCAACAATCCATTTTTCTATATTTTGAGAATTTTTTGGAGAAAATCTTTCCCCAGGGCTTTCCCTTAGCCCTTTTTATAAAAGACCTTTTTATAACTGATAAAAGGCGGCCCTTCCGGCCGCCCTTCCCGTTTCTTTCTTCGCTTCGCCGGGAAAAGACCGCCTGGTAAAGGCCGCTTTTTCGCCGCTACAAAATCCCAAGCAGGCTCAAAAGGATCACCAGCGCGCCCGCCGCCCAGGTATAAACGGAAAAATAAAACAGCTTTTGGTTGGTCACTACCTTGACCATCAGTTTTATGGCAAGAAGCCCCGATACAAAAGCCACCAGCACTCCCGCCAGCACCATGGTGACGGTGGTATCTCCCAGGCCCTGCTCCAGAGCCCCTTTGATTTCCAGGATACCCGAACCCATGACCGGCGGAATAGACATCAGGAAGGCGAATTTTACCGCCAGGGGCCGTTTCAGTCCCGAAAAAAGCCCTCCTACCAGCGTCGCTCCCGAACGGGAGATTCCCGGCGCGATAGCCACCGACTGGCAGAGTCCTATAAAAAAAGCATCCCGAAACCGCATTCCGTATACGCCTTTTTTCCCGCTTCCAAAGCGTTCCGCCAGGAACAAAAGGCTTCCCGTGATCAAAAGGCATACCCCGATCACCGTCATCTTCGTAAACAGGGATTCAAAAAACCCGCTGAGAGAAAGCCCGATAATACCCGTTGGAATGGCCGATACCAAAATCATGAACCCCAGCCTTCTGGTTTTGTTTTTATTGACCTGAGGCCCTCTTCCCTTGCACACATCCACGATCATTTCACAAAATTCAATGATCAGCGCCGCCAGATCCTTATAATAGGCGACGAAAATGGAAAGCAGCGTCCCCAGATGCAGCATGGCCGCAAAAAACAGCACCTGGCTTTCATGGATCCCGAAAAGGTTCTGAAAAATGGCCAGATGGCCCGAGCTGCTGACGGGTAAAAATTCTGTCAGCCCCTGTACCAGGCCAAGAAAAATCGACTGAAAATAATCCAAAATAAAAAACCCCTTCCAAAAAAAGTATTACAGGTAATTATACCATATTTGGAAAAGGGGTTTGTATTACATTCTTCTTACAGATACAGACATTGTCCGCCTGCCCCTTAAGGGCTTACCCCTTTTTTTCTTCCCTCAGCTGAGCCGCCAGCTCTTCCAGCTGTTCCTTGCCAAAAAGGTAGCGCCTGCGGCAAAAATGGCAGACAAGCTCCGCCTTCCCGTCTTCCCGTATCATGTCCTCAAGCTCCTTTGCGCCCAGGCTGATCAGCGCCTGTTCCATTCTTTCCCGGGAGCAGTCGCAGCGAAAGGCCGGATGGCTCACAATAGGCGGATCCATCTGGATCCCCTCAAAGACTCTTTCATATACGCCCAGAAGGTCTCCCTCCTCCTCCATCAAAGAAGTAAAGGAGGTCAGTTTTCCGATATTTTCTTCCAGCTTTGTCAGAACCCTTTCGTCAGGATGCGGCAGCACCTGGATGATAAAGCCACCCGCCCGGCGTACGCTCATATCCCGGTCCACCAAAACGCCCAGGGCCACAGCCGTAGGCATCTGCTCAGAGGCGGCGAAATAAGCGGTAATGTCTTCGGCGATTTCTCCGGAAACCAGCTTCACCTGTCCCACATAGGGCTCTCCAAAGCCAAAATCCCTTACCACCGTCAGCATGCCCTGCCTGCCTACAGCGCCTCCCACATCCAGCTTTCCCGCCTGATTCAGCGGCAGCTCTATCGTGGGATTTTCCATATAAGCCTTCACGTTGCCCTGGCTGTCCGCTACCGCCACTACCTTTCCCCCCGGCCCGTTGCCGTTAAAGGTAAGGGTCAGTCTGTCCTTTTCACCCTTTGCCATCATTCCCATCATGGATGCGCCGGCGGCGACCCTGCCCAAAACCGCCGTGGCGGTGGGAGTGGAATGGTTGATTTTTCTTAGGTCCTCCGCCATCCCGGTCATATCGCCCATGAAAACCCGGAAGGTCCCCGACACATCAAGGGAGCGGTAAACGGTGTTTTCTTTCTGTAAGATGGATTCCTGCTGACGGTTTGTCTGTTCCTGCATTTTCTGTTCCCTCTTTTTCTGCTTTATTTCCTTTTTCCTGCGCCTTTTTTCTGGCTCTCATCAGGCCGCCGATCCGTCCCGTTTCCCGGGCCGAAAGGGCTCCGAAGCCTTCTTTTTTTACTTTTTCCAAAAGGCCCAGCTCTCCGGCGATCTCAAACTTCATCCTCTGAAGCTCGGTCAGAGGCCGGCCTTCCTTTTTTTCCTTTTCTTCCTTTTTTCTTCTTAAACAGGCTTTCCTTTTCTGCGAAGCTTTCATCTGCTCCTTCAGGGAAGGTCCTCTTTCACTGCTTTTTTCCCCGCAGCTCATAATACCCTGCTCCTCCTTTTCCCTCAGACGGTTTTTTCTTAGTGTCCCAGGAAAGAGACTGGGTTATACATGAAGACTCTCAAAAGCCTCCCGTTTTTTACAAATTTTTCTACCGGTTTTTCAGAAGCCCCGGCTCTTTCTGAAGCCGCTCCAGCATGGCCTTGTACGCCTGGGCCCCCAAAAGGAGTATCTCCTCGTCAAACTGAAACTGGGCGCTGTGAAGGGGATGTATATAGCCTTTTTTCTCATTTCTGCTTCCCAGAAAGAAAAACAGTCCCGGCACCTGCTGCTGATACATGGAAAAATCCTCGCAGATCATCTGCAAAGGCGCTTCCTGATATACCTCAGGCCCGGCTTCCTCCATCAAAAGCTCTACCATACGGGGATCATTGTTCACCACCCTGTACATATGGAAAAAATCCACCTGAGCCCGGCAGCCAAGGCCCTGGGCCACACCCTGGCAAACCTCCTCTATCCTCTTTGCCATGCTTTCGTAGACCTGATCGCTGAAGGCTCTCATCGTTCCGGTGATCTCTACCTTTCCGGCGATCACGTTTCTGGCCTCTCCCCCCTGGATTCTGCCCAGGGTCAAAAGCGCCGGCTCCAGGGGACTGATACTTCTTGAAATCACGGACTGAAGGGCCAGCACCACCGAAGAAGCGGCCACCACCGCATCCGCCCCCTTCTGAGGCTGGGCTCCATGAGCGCTTTTCCCATAAACGGTAATGGTGACCTCTCCGTTTCTGGGCATCAGGCTGCCCTTGCGGCAGGCGATTGTACCCTGCTCAAATTCCGGGAAAATATGCAGCCCTATGAAGCAATCGATACGGTACTTTTGAATAAGGCCCTCCCGGATCATAAGCCGGGCGCCGCCGGGTCCTTCCTCCGCAGGCTGAAACACAAAGACCACCCTTGCCCTCAGGCTGTCTCTGTGCTCCCATACGTATCTGGCAAAGCCCAGGCACAGGGCCATGTGCCCGTCATGACCGCAGGCGTGCATCATCCCCGGATGGCAGGAGGCATAATCCAGCCCCCCTTCCTCCTTTACCGAAAGCCCGTCCATATCCGCCCGAAAGGCTACGGTCAAAAAATCCTCCGGCATTTCACGGGGATTTTCGATCACCGCCACAACGCCCGTTTCCAAACAGTCCTCCACCCTTTCTATGCCAAAGGAACGCAGCTTTTTCCTGATATATTCGCTGGTTTGATATTCCTCCAGCCCCTTCTCAGGAATCCGGTGCAGCTCTCTTCGCATTTGGGTCATTTCACCGGCAAGGCGCCGGATCTCCTCATCGATCTTCAGCATCTTTCATCCTTTCCCGCCCCGGCCCCGGCTTCCTTTAGCCTCCCCGGGAAAACCATCTTTTCCCGCCTTCCGGCGCCTCATAGGGTGTATACGTTTTCGCCGCAAGTCCTTTTTCTTTTCTTTGCGTTTTTTCCGGGCTTTATTGTTTCATGATTGCCCTTTGGTGTCAATTAATTTTAGCAAATTATTGAAATGTTTTGAATACTTATATTATAATGAATGGATAAAAGTACGGAGGTGTCTTAGAAGATGAACAAACCAAATCTGGCCATTGTCGGCGCAACAGGACTTGTAGGAAGCACCTTCCTGAAGGTCCTTGAAGAACTTGACTTTCCCTTTGATCACCTGTATCTGATGTCTTCTGCCAAATCAAGCGGAAAAATCATTACCTTTAAAGGAAAAGATTACACGGTAGAAGAGCTTACAGAGCATTCCTTTGATAAACCCATCGATATCGCCCTGTTTTCTGCGGGAGCGGGCGTCAGCAGACAGTTTGCTCCCATCGCCGCAAAAAAAGGCGTCACCGTTGTAGACAACAGCAGCGCCTGGCGGATGGATCCCCAGGTACCCCTTGTGGTGCCCGAGGTCAATCCCCAGGATATAAGCTGGCACAAGGGCATCATCGCCAATCCCAACTGCTCCACCATTCAGGCTATGGTTGCCTTAAAACCCCTTCATGACCGGTACCGCATCAGGCGCATCGTCTACTCTACCTATCAGGCGGTATCCGGAAGCGGCCTGAAGGGGATCGCCGATCTGGAAGAGGGCCTGAAAGGAAAGGATATCTGCCGGGCCTATCCTCATCCCATCGCGGGAAACTGCCTGCCTCATATCGATGTGTTCCTGGAAAACGGCTACACAAAGGAAGAAATGAAAATGGTCAACGAAACCAAAAAAATCCTGGGAGACGACTCCATCCGGGTCACGGCGACAACCGTCCGGGTACCTGTTTTTGCCTCTCACAGCGAATCCATCAATCTGGAATTCGAAAAGCCCTTTGAATTGGAAGAAGTCCGCCGGATCCTGGAAAACGCCCCCGGCATCGTAATGCAGGACGACCCTGCTCATAACGTCTATCCCCTCGCCCGGGACGCCGCGGGGAAAAACGAGGTGTTCGTCGGCAGGATCCGCCGGGATTTCAGCGCCGAAAACGCTCTTAACCTGTGGGTAGTGGCGGATAATATCCGCAAAGGCGCCGCCACCAATACCGTACAGATCGCCCAGCTGCTTTTAAAAGAAAGTTAAAGGCCATAAAGCATGGCTTTACAGGCAATTTGTAAAATTTAAGCTCCCCCTACAGAAAGGAAGTGTCATAAATGGCTATTTTTAAAGGTTCTGCCGTCGCAATCGTAACCCCTATGAAGGATCAGAAGGTCGATTTCGATACCATGGGAAAACTGATCGACTGGCAGATCGAAGAGGGTACGGACTGCATCGTCGTATGCGGCACCACAGGCGAAGCTTCTACCCTTTATAATGAAGAACATGTGCAGACCATCGAATACGCAGTGCAAAAGGTAGCCGGCCGCGTTCCGGTGATCGCCGGATGCGGCTCCAACCACACGGAGCATGGGGTATGGCTCTCAAGGGAAGCCCAGCGAGTGGGCGCAGACGGCCTTCTTTCCGTTACACCCTATTACAACAAGGCTACCCCCAGGGGCTTGATCCGGCATTATACCCAGATCGCCGACAGCGTGGATATTCCCATTATTTTATACTCCGTTTCCTCCAGAACCGGAGTAAACATCACCCCCGCCATCGCCAAGGAGCTTTCCAGGCATCCCAATATCCAGGGCATCAAGGAGGCCAGCGGCAATATTTCTCAGATCGTGGAAATGGCCCGGCTGGTATCCGAGGACTTTGACCTGTACTGCGGCAACGACGACCATGTGGTCCCCGTCCTTTCCGTAGGAGGCAGCGGTGTAATTTCCACCATAGCCAACATCGCCCCAAAAGACACCCACGACATGGTAGCGAAATTTTTCGCCGGGGACATCCGGGGTGCGGCCGAAATCCAGCTGAAGCAAAAACCCCTGATCGACGCCCTTTTCTGCGAGGTCAATCCCGTTCCCGTAAAAACAGCCCTTTCCCTGATGGGAAAATGCCGGGACGAATTCCGTCTGCCTATGTGCCAGGCCGAGGAATCCACGGTGCAGCGGCTGAAAAAGGAAATGACGGCCTACGGTATTTTATAGACAGAAAGGAACAGGATATGATTCAGATTATTCTCCACGGCTGCAACGGCCGTATGGGAAAGGCCCTCCAGCAAATGATCGCCCAGCGGGATGATATGCAGATTGCGGCTGGTATCGATTCTTACCTTGATCGAAAGTCCCCTCTGCGGCAATACCAAAGTCCCAAGGATTGCCCTGTAAAAGGAGACGTGGTCATCGATTTTTCCAATCACAAGGCTGTGCCACAGCTGCTTTCCTACTGTCTGCATACCCAAACCCCCGTGATCATCGCCACAACGGCCCTGACAGAGGAATGTAAGGAGCTCCTTTTGGAGGCCTCAGCGAAAATCCCCGTTTTCTATTCCGCCAATATGTCCCTTGGCATCAACGTGCTGATGAAAGCGATCCGGGATATTACCCCCGCTTTGGAAGACCAGTTTCATGTGGAAATCATCGAAAAGCATCACAGCCAAAAAAAAGACTCTCCAAGCGGAACCGCCATCCTGCTGGCGGATACCGTAAATCAGTCCTGCCGGACAAAGAAACAATATCTTTATGGCAGGCATGGAAAAGAGGATCAGTGCAGTATCAATGAGCTTGGCATCCATGCCGTCAGAGGCGGCACCATCCCCGGAGAACACACGGTGCTTTACGCCGGGCCCGACGAAATCATCCAGCTGACCCATACGGCTCTGTCCCGCAATATCTTTGCGGCAGGCGCTTTAAAGGCGGCGGCGTTTCTGGTTTCACAAAAACCCGGTCTTTACAGCATGCAGGATCTCATCTAATCCCCGGAGCCGCTTCGTCAAAGGCCGGCTTTTTCCAAAAATAAACAGCAAACACAATAAACAAGAAAGGTATCAGACATTATGGCAACAGAGCACTTTGAAATCACCGACCCTTATGCGATCGCCAAATACATCAAGGACGCGACCAAAAGCACACCGGTAAAGGTTTACGCAAACGGCGATCTGGAAAAATATAAAAGAAACGGCGTTCAGAAATTCGGAAACGGGAATTTCTGGATCCTGATCGGAGACTATGAGGATGTGCAGGCGCTTCTCACCAGCGCCGCAGAGGATGTTTCCGATTATTACATGGAAAACGACAGAAGAAACTCCGCCATCCCCATGCTGGATCTGACTCAGGTCCAGGCCCGCATCGAACCGGGCTGCTTTATCCGGGACAGAGTCAAGATCGGCAAAAACGCCGTCATCATGATGGGCGCCGTAATCAACATAGGAGCGGAAATCGGGGAAGGCACCATGATCGACATGGGTGCCATCCTGGGCGGCAGGGCCAAGGTGGGCAAAAACTCCCATATCGGTGCGGGAGCCGTTCTGGCCGGCGTCATCGAGCCCCCCAGCGCCACGCCTGTGGTGATCGGGGACAATGTCCTTGTAGGCGCCAACGCCGTGGTTCTGGAAGGCGTCCAGGTAGGCGACAACGCGGTGGTGGCCGCCGGCGCGATCGTCACCGAGGACGTGCCCCCCGGCGCGGTGGTGGCAGGCTCCCCCGCCAAAATCATCAAAATGAAGGATGCCAAAACGGAAAGCAAGACCGAAATCCTTCAGGATCTAAGAAAATAGCAAGATAAAACCGCCCCGTCCCTTCGTTAAAAAAGGAGACGGGGCTTTTTTCTGTTACTTC
>CALWZU010000022.1 GCA_944386095.1 uncultured Clostridia bacterium
AATAATAACAGGCCACCGGCTCTCCCCCCACTCTTGCGTAAACCCCCGCCGTTTCCTCCACCGCCTGGGTGCAGGACGGGGCTTCACAGCTTACGCCGCCGTAGACCTGGCAATGGGTGCTGGTGCATACATCATAGCCCGACGACTTGTGGGTCGTGCCGCTTAAAGCCGCGAAGCTCCTGGCCGCTACCGCCTGCGCCTTTAACGCTTCCAGGGGATAGCATGAGGACATTCCCCGGGGCACCACCCCGTACAGATAGGCTTCAAAGGGCATGACGTCGATCATCATCACAGAAGAAGAGCTTCCCAGAAACATCATGGCGCCCCTGTATTTGCTCCCGCCTACCTGCCAGATGGTATTTTCAATATCCCCTGGCCCCACGGCGATGGTCTGTCCCTGGGAGGCGGTATATAAAACCTCCCCGGAAGGATCCAGAAGGGACATGCCCTGGGCCGTTACGGAAAGCCTGGCCTGGGTCAGCTGAGAAAAGGCCTGAAGCTGAGAGACTTTTCCGTTTTCATATTGATAGATCCCAAA
The DNA here is from genome assembly GCA_944386095.1 of uncultured Clostridia bacterium. Lineage (GTDB taxonomy): Bacteria > Bacillota > Clostridia > Peptostreptococcales > Anaerovoracaceae > CALWZU01. Next base: position 539 of record CALWZU010000022.1, read on the forward strand.
GCCGTCCTCCGAAGACAGCTCCGCGGTATAATCCAGGCTGACGCTTTTCAGCCCTACCCTGATATATTCCATATCCTCCTGGCCAAAGGCCGCTCCCCCTCCGGTGAAGAAAAAAGCCGCCAAAAGGACAATCCCGATACACAATTTTCTGATACTTCTCATTTGCCATGCTCCTTATACATACATTGCCTCTTTTACAGGGCCTAGGCCCTCCAAAGCCGCTCTCCCTTTTCCCTGCGCCTACAGGGAAAGCTGCCGGCCCTCCTCCCGGGGCCTTTCAATGCCCAGATGCCGGTAAGCAAGGTCTGATACCACCCGCCCCTTCTGGGTCCTGTGCAAAAGTCCCGCCTGGAGAAGATAGGGCTCATAGGCGTCTTCGATGGTCGCCTTGTCTTCTCCCACCGCCGCCGCAATGGTGTCGATCCCCACAGGGCCGCCCTTGAAACGGTGAATGATGGTCAGCAGGATTTCCCGGTCCAGATTTTCAAGGCCCAGCCGGTCGATTCTCAAAGCGTCCAGCGCCTTTTGGGTAATGGCAAGATCGATAGCGCCGTTTCCCTTTACCTGGCTGAAATCCCTGACCCTGCGCAAAAGCCGGTTGGCGATCCTGGGCGTTCCCCTTGAGCGGGATGCGATCTCCGAAAGAGAATCCTCATCGATCCCCACCCCCATGATCTGAGCCGATCTTCGAATGATACGCATCAGTTCTTCCTTCGTATACATTTCAAATTTGCTGATAACGCCGAAACGGTCCCGCAGGGGAGCGGAAAGGCTTCCCGCTCGGGTGGTGGCGCCGCTGAGGGTAAACCGGCTCAGGTCCATGCCCAGAGAACGGGCCGAAGGCCCCTTTCCGATAATGATGTCCAGGGCAAAATCCTCCATGGCCGAATATAACACCTCCTCCACCGACCGGTGAAGCCGGTGGATTTCATCGATAAACAGCACATCCCCATCGGACAGGTTGGTCAGGATCGCCGCCAGGTCCCCCGCCCTCTCGATGGCCGGGCCTGAGGTGATCCGAAAGCCAACCCCAAGCTCTGAGGCGATGATGCCCGCCAGGGTCGTCTTTCCAAGGCCGGGAGGGCCGTAAAACAGCACATGGTCAAGGGGCTCCTTTCTGAGAAGCGCCGCATCGATAAACACCTTCAGATTGTCCGTTACGCTTTTCTGTCCGATATATTCCGAAAGCCGCTTGGGCCTTAAGGTCGCTTCCGCGTCCTCCTCTCCCGGGGCGATTTCTCCCGCCACGATTCTTTCTTCCTCCATACCGGCGCCTCCTTTCCCTGTCACATGCCCGTATCTTTTCATATGCCCTGCATCTCTTCGTCAATTTGATCTGATTTATTTCTTCTGTTTTTTGCTTCCCCCGGCCAGGGCGGCCTTGATATAGGACTGGGGATCCGTATACGGCTCCTGTACCCGGGACAGGGCCTCGCTGGCCTCGGATCTGGAAAAGCCCAGCGCCTCCATCGCCTCCAAAGCCTCGGCTTTGGGATCCCCCTCTTTTCCGGAAGGGGCCCGGCCCTCCAGGGCAGGCTCGCCGGCGGAAAAGCCCGAAATATCTCCCAGCTTATCCTTCAGCTCCAGGACGATTCTCTGGGCGATTTTTTTTCCGATTCCCTGGGCTCTGGCAATGGTGGCGGGATCGTCAAAAAGCACCGCCCTTGCCGCTTCCTCCGCGCTGAGCGCCGACAAAACCGAAAGAGCCGCCTTCGCGCCAACGCCGCTTACGGCGGTAAGCATCCGAAACATGGCAAGCTCTTTTTCCGTGGAAAAGCCATACAGATTAATGCCGTCTTCCCTTACCGACATTGCCGTATAAAGCACCGTTTCCCTGCCGGTACCCTCCATTTGAAAGGCCGGGCTTGTAGATGGTACGCTGATCCGGTAGCCTATGCCCCCGTTTTCGATCATAACGCCCCCCTCCCAGGAGGCGGTGATGGTTCCTCTGATATATCCGATCATGCTCTGACTCCGTCCCGTTTATCTGAAAAAATGCTTCTTTCCCTTTGAAGGGCCTGCTTTTGAAGGGCCTGCTTTCTGAGAACCGGCCCTTTCATGTTTTACCGGCCCCCCTTTTGCTAAATGCCCTCCCGGAAGGTGGGCTTTTTGCCTCCCCCGCTGAAATTTCCGTGACACAAAGCCACCGCCAGGCCGTCCGCCGCATCGTCGGGCCGGGGGATTTCATCCAGATGCAAAATATATTTTGTCATTTGCTGCACCTGGTTTTTGTCTGCCCTGCCATAGCCCACAAGGGCCTGTTTGATCTGAAGGGGCGTATATTCAAAAATCGGCAGGCCCCGGCTGACGCAGGCCACGATAGCCGCGCCTCTTGCCTGCGCCACCATGATGGCGGTTTTCGCATTTTTATTGAAAAACAGCTCTTCTATGGCGACTACCTGGGGCTTATAAAGCTCAATCAGCTCCGTCAGCTGCTGATGCAGCGCCCCAAGGCGCAGGGGCATTTCCTGGTTTGCCTGGGTGGTAAGGGCGCCGTAGGCCACAGGCGTAAAATGATTTGCCTGCATGTCCACTACCCCATAGCCCAGGATGGCATAGCCCGGATCGATTCCTAAAATTCTCATTGCCACACCTCGAATGTCTGTTCTGTTTTGCCGTATTTAATTTATTATTGTATCATCTTTTTCCCGGGTTTCCAAGATGTTTTCCTTAAAGGCAGCTTCGGGTTTTTCGGGTTTTTTTGAGATTTTCCAGCGCACATAGCTGATCAGGATGCACAAAAGCAGGGCGATGCAGAAATAGCCCTGAATGGGGAAAATATAAGAAATGACGTTGGAAAAGCCAAACAGGCTGACGATATAGCCCCCAAAGCCCGTCAGAAGGATGGCGGCGATGCGCTTTTTCCGGTTTCCCTTTCCTGCGTTTTTCGTCGCTCCGTAAAGGGCGTTGACAGAAGCGCAGTAAATGGCGATCATCAGGATCACGCTGTAGAGGATCCGGCAGGCCGGAGCGATTTTACCCGCCAGATAAATCATCGGAAGCTCATAAAGCCCCGCCTGGCCAAGATCGCTCATCAGGGTGCTGTAAAGGAGAAAAGCAGCCGCCCCAAGGCCAGCAGCGCCGATCAGCGCTCCCCTTCTGGCGTTTGTGCTAAGAGCCGTAGCGCAGGCCACCGTATTCAAAAACGGGACGGCCCCGATAAAATTGTAGGCCACATAGATCATGGCCGCACCTATCCAGTTAGGCGCCAGAGGCGACTGAAAGGCTTCATAATCTCCCATGGGGCCCGGCCGGGTCACGGCAAGGATCAATACGCAGGCGCCAAGGGTCAAAATCAGCATAAGCGGCGTTACCAGGGGAATGATCCTGGATATACCCTCAAAGCCTACAATGGTGGTCACCATCACCAGGCTGCCTACCAGAAGCCCCCCCGTCCACCGGGGAATGCCCAGCTGCTCATAAAACAGTACGGAGGCGGCGGCCATCAGGGCGATATAGATCACCACCAGGCAGAAGCCGGTCACAAGGGAAACAAAGCCCTTGACCAGGGGATGGTCTACGGGAGAAATCACATCCTCCAGCCTTTGGGATTGCTTTTCATAGCTCAGCCGCAGGGTCATCTGTCCAAACGCCATAAAAAGCAGGGTCGTCAGTAAAATCCCCCACTTTCCTATGCCCCCGTAGGAGCCGAAAAATTTCAGAATCTCCTGTCCGGACGCAAAGGCTGCCCCAAACAGAGCGCTGATAAACAAAAAAGCGACCGCGGCGGTGGAAAGCCGCAGCTCCGGCTCGTTCATAAGAACCCATCCTCCTTTTTCGATTTCACGAATGTTCCATTTATCATTATACCATGTTTTTTTACCTTTACGTCCGGATTTGTTTATTTATTTTTTCTTATTTTCCCGCGACCTCGCATTTTTTTCTGATTGCGCGGTCATATATAAAATATTATTTTGTTCCCATTTTGTGTTTTCATGAATAATGATTCATGTTACAATGAATATAATTTTATGGAGGTGCTGAAATGAGATACACAAGACAGACCAAAATCATCGAGCTGATCTCTTCCCATAATGTGGAAACCCAGGAGGAGCTGGCAAGACTGCTTCATAAAAGCGGCTACAAGGCGACTCAGGCCACCGTATCCAGGGACATCAAGGAACTGAAGCTGGTCAAGATCCTGGGGCCCGATGGAAAGTATAAATATGCACTCAACACCCCCTCCCAGGAGCCCACCTCTGAAAAATTCACAAATCTTCTGAAGGACGTTCTGATCTCCGCCTCTTCAAGCGGCAATATGGTGGTGGTCAAAACCATGAGCGGCTGCGCCGGCGCCGCCTGCGAAGCCATCGACGCCCTGCGGATGGACAAGATCCTGGGTACGCTTGCGGGAGACAATACCATTTTCATCGTCGCCACAGAAGAAGCCCACGCTCCGATTCTTGTCAAATTTTTCAACGAACTGGTTAAAGGCCGGTGATTGTCCATGATTTCCCAGCTTTCTATTGATAATTTCGCTATTATCCAGCACCTTGAGGTCACCTTCCACGACGGCCTGAATATCATGACCGGCGAAACCGGAGCCGGAAAATCCATCATCATCGAAGCGGTTAGCCTGGCTCTGGGGGCCCGTTCCGACACAGCCTTTGTCAGGACCGGCTGCGAAAGGGCCCTGATCCAGCTTGTTCTTACGGATCCTTCCTGGGAAGAGCCTGTGATTCTGACCCGGGAAATTTTTGCAAAAGGAAAAAGCCTTTGCCGCATCAACGACCGAATCGTTACCCGGGCCAGCCTCAGCGAATTTTCCCGGCGCTTTGTGGATATACACGGTCAGTACGATCATCAGTCCCTTTTGGATCCCCAGATGCACCTTTCTATTCTGGACGCCTGCGCCAGGGAGCAAATCGGCCCTCTCAAAGAAGAAACCGCCCGGCTGTTTGCCCTTTACGAAAAGTCTCAGGCCGAGCTTTCCGCTCTCAAAAAGAAAAAAAGCGAGCTCCTGCAAAAGCGGAGCTTTCTGGAATTTAAAAGGGATGAAATCAGCCGCATAGATCCCCGCCCCGGCGAGGACCAAAATCTGGAGCAGGCGCTTTCCCTTATGAAAAACAGCGGGGCTGTTTACCAGGCCCTTTCTCTGTCTTATGAGAATCTTTATAACAGGGAGGACAGCGTCTCCGATCTGCTTGGCTCTCTTATGGGACAGCTTTCCCAGGTCGAAAAGCTCTCTCCCCAGATCGAAGCCTTCACCGCCTGTGCTTCCGACTGCTATTACCGCCTTTTGGACCTTTCCGAGCAGATCCGCCGCTTTCGGGACAGGGTGGAGTTTTCTCCCCAGCAAATCGATCAAACCATTCAAAGGCTGGAGGATCTGAACCAGCTGAAAGCAAAATACGGCGGCAGCATCCAGGCGGTTTTGGAGTATTACGCCAATTTGGAAGGCGCCCTTGAGGACGCCGAGGATTTGGATGAGCGCATCCTTTCCCAGGAAACGCATACACAAGAGCTGGCTGTTGCGCTTTCCCAAAGCTGCGCCGGCTTAAGCCTCCGGCGAAAGCAGGCGGCTGAAAGCATCGAGAAAGCCATCAACCGGGAGCTTTCCCAGCTGAATTTTCAAAACGCTCATTTTTCCGTTTCTTTTCAGGAAAACAGGGATTCTCATGGACAGGCCGTATTTACCTCCCAGGGCCTTGACGTGGTGGAATTTATGATTTCCACAAATAAAGGAGAAGCTTTAAAGCCTCTTGGAAAAATCGCCTCCGGAGGTGAAATTTCAAGGATCATGCTGGCTTTTAAACGAATACTGGGAGACTATGACCGGATCCCCACCATGATCTTTGACGAGATCGACAGCGGCATCAGCGGCCAGGCCGCCGCCGTTGTGGGAAAAAAGCTTGCTCAGATCGGGAAAAACCATCAGGTCATTTGCATCACCCACCTGGCCCAGATCGCGGCAATGGGAGAGCATCATTACAAAATCTTCAAATCCAGCGATGAAACCCAAACCTATACAGAGATCCAGCCCCTTTCCGGAAAAGACCTCATACAGGAAATCGCCAGGCTTTCCGGAAGCCTGGCCTTAACGGAGGGCGCTCTCAGGAACGCCGAAGAAATGCTGGAACTTGCGAAAAAAGCCAAAGAGTCCTGAGGCTGAGCCTGCGGCAAAAAAGCCAGGCCCCTTCCATGAGCCGGTCATAGATCCGCTGAAAAACAGGTCTTGAAAACAAAAAGACCGAAGCGGCGGCAAGAAAAAGCAGGATCAGCCAGGTCAAGGGCCCGCCCTCTCCCGGGATACCGAAAGCCTTGATTGCATAGCGAAGGCCGATATGAAACACATACACGCTCATGGTCGCCGCCCCCATGGCGGTAAGCGCCCCCTTCCGTCCCAGGGGCCGGCTCGGCGCCAGCCGAACAAGAACCAAAATCCATAAGACGCCTATGGCCATGATCAGCCCTCTTCCCAGCATCCCATCAAGATTCGTCATTTTATAGGCCTCATAGCCTTCCTTCAAATGCCAAAATCCAAAATCGACCCTTCCCTCAAAGGCGCACACATAAGAAAAGAGCAAAAGCAGGGCCAGCAGAAAGCCAAAGGGCAAAAGAGGCGCTGTGCGGATTTTTTCGATCATGGCCTTATCCGTGTAATAGCCTAAAAGGAAAAAGGGGAAAAAGCAGATGATCCTGGAAAGAGACAGCTCTGCTCCGATTTCCGAAACGGTTCCCGCAAGAAGGGCCGCTCCCACGCTGAGAGGCAGCAGGAAAGGGATCCTCAGAAGATACACAAGGAAAAAACGGTAGACAAACAGGGCCAGCAAATACCAAAGCGCCATGGCAGGCACCAGAAGATCAACGCTTTCCGGCCCCATGAGAAACCATTTCAGGGACTGAAGGATCACCGATAAAACCAAAAAAGGGATCAGGAAGGCCTTAACAGCCGTTTTTCTGCACTTTTCCGGATTTTTGGAAAAATATCCGGAAATAAACAGAAAGCCCTGCATAATAAAAGAAAAAGCGGTGATATACACAAAGCCCATAGGGGAATCCGGCGTAAAGCCGCCGCATACCCGGCTGTAATGAGCAAGCACCACGCAAAAGATCAAAAACAGCTTCAGATGATCGAAGAAATATACTCTCTCGCCTCCGGCACAGACCGGATTTTGTTTTCTATCCACAAGCATATACCTCCAAACAGCGGCTATCATATCATATTACTAAGGAAAAGTCCACAAACATGTTTTTTTCAGAAAAGACAGAAAATTTTCCCCCGCCGTCCCGATCTCCGGCGGGCTTCTTCCCCGCCGTCTCAAAAAAAAAGAAAGGCGCCGCATGATGCGGCGCCGGTTAAGGCATGGCTGTATTATTCTTCCGCTGAAGCTTCTTCGGGGGCTTCCTGTTCCGCCGGCTCTTCGGCCTTCTGGGCGGAAGCTTCTTCCTCGTTGCGGTCCAGCGTTTCCTTAATACTCAGGCTGATTCTTCTTTTTTCTTTGTCGATATCAAGGATCTTCGCATTGACAACCTGTCCGATTTCCAGCTCGTTAGCAGGGCTGGAAACTCTCTTAAAGGCGATTTCGGAAATATGTACCAGACCGTCAAGACCCGGCTCGATTTCGATAAAGGCGCCGTAATCCTTAAGCTGAACGACTTTGCCCTGAATCACATCGCCTTCCTTGAACTTTTCGTCGATGTTTTCCCAGGGTTCGGGCGTCGTCTGCTTCAGGCCCAGGGAAATCTTTCCCTTTTCCTGGTTCATGGAAAGGATTTTGACCTTGATCTTCTGTTCCAGCTCCAAAACGTCCTGCGGTTTTTTGATCTTGCCCCAGGAAATTTCAGAAATATGCAGAAGTCCGTCTACGCCGCCGATATCCACAAAGGCGCCGTAATCGGTAAATCTTTTGACAACGCCGTCTACGATGTCGTCAACATGGATGGAATTCCACAAGGCTTCGCTTCTCTTTGCTTTTTCTTCCATCAGAACCGCTCTGTGAGAGAATACAGCTCTGTTTCTCTTGGGATTGGTCTGAATCACCTTGACGGGAATGGTTTTGCCGATGTATTCATCCACATCCTCGGTAAACTTGTCTGATAACTGAGAAAGGGGAATGAATCCGGAAATTTCCTTGAAGCTGGCAATCACGCCGCCTCTGACCTTTCCCGTAACCTTTACATTGATAACTGTTTTATCTTCAAGGGCTTCATTGACTTCGTTCCAGTGTTCGTTGATTTCCAGTTTTTTCTTGGATAACAGAATATTACCGTCGTCGTCCTTTGTTTTGAGAACCTTGGCTTCAATGGATTCTCCGGCATGGAACAGCTCTGTCAGAGTCTGACCCGGTTCCAGTGTCACTTCCTCTTTGGGAATGATGCCGTCTTTTTTACATCCCAGATTGACGACGATTTCTCTATCGCTGACGCTGATAATCTCCCCGTTTACGATTTCCCCTCTGCTTGGCATACGTAAGGATTTTTCAATATCATCCATAAACGCAAGCATTTCGTTTTGTTCCTGACCGTCAGTGATGATCTCACTCATAGCAGCAATAACCTCCTTAATTATACATTCGGGCGTAGAAGCACCCGCTGTAATACCTATTGTATTACATTTTTCGACCGCAGGCAATGGTAAATCTTCTTTTGTTTGAACAAAAAAAGTCAGAGGGCAATTTATTTTTGCTATTTCGTAAAGCTTTTGGGAATTGGAACTGTTTTTTCCACCGATCACAATCATTGCGTCGCAGCGTTTTGCGGTATCCCGGCAGCTTTCCTGCCTCAGCCGGGTCGCATGACAGATCGTAGGAAAAATTTCCAAATTTTCTTTCGATTTTTTTAAAATATCCGAAATTTCTTCATAAACAGCTTCCCTGAGTGTGGTTTGCGCCACCAGCGCCGGCCCGTCTCCCAAAAAGGGCGCCGCCATATCCTTTTCCAAAAGAGCAAGGGCCTCCTTTGCGCTTCCCACTACAAAGCCCCGGTTTTCGCACCAGCCCAAAAGCCCCTGGACCTCGGGATGAGAAATATCTCCTGCTATGATGATCTGTCTTCCCTTTTCCCATTGAGAGCGGACGATGTCCTGCACCTTCTTTACAAAGGGGCAGGTGGCGTCCTCCAGCACCATTCCCATGGCGGCAGCCTGCTGATAAACCTGTTTTCCTACCCCGTGGGAACGGATGATCACCACATCCCCCGGTTTTGCCTGTTTAAGGCTTGAAATCACCTTAACGCCGGCGCTTTCAAGCTCCTTTACCACGCTTTCGTTATGGATCAAAGGGCCCAGACTGTAAACCCTGCCCTGTGTTTTTTCTTTTGCCTTTTGAAAAGCCATATTGACCGCGTTTTCCACGCCAAAGCAAAAGCCCGCGTTTTCCGCCCGTATGATTTTTTTCATTTCTTGCCTTTTCTAAAGAAGGCACAGCTAAAAAAGGCGCAGCCGGCCTTCCAAAAACCTTCTTTTCTTCTTGTTTTCTTATTTTTTCCCCTGGTTTTCAGGATGATGTTTCACAAGCCTATTATAGACGGTTTTCCCCCGTAAAACAACAAAGGGCTTCGGCCAAAACTAAGAAAGCGCCTCCTGCTGGGTCTGGTTTTGTGAAAAGAAAAATGGCTCCACAATATATTTCGCTCCCAAATATCCGAAGCAGACCGCCGCCGCTATAACGATCAAAAGGGCCAGCATCATGCCCCTGCCCCAACATCCTTTTTCCCTTCCGTAACCTCTTTTTCTCAATACCCTTCACCTCGTTTTATATAGTCATACCCGATCTTTACCTTTTATTTGTAAAGGTATGTCCCTTTTTTCAAAAAAAGACCTGAGCCTGCTTTGCCCTGGAGCTGACACCCAGGCAGCCGGCATAGGGGCGTATGAGGCCGGTATAGGGATATATAAGGCCGGTATGTAAGGAAGCCCCGCCTCTCACAAGAGGCCTTAACAAAAAAACATCTCTCCAGCCGCGGAAACGGCCAAAGAGACGCTGCCTGCCTTTGAAAAAGCCATAAATGACAGGCCTTCCTTTACTTCGGTGCAAAAAGGTTTTCTTTTATAGCGGGCCTTTTCATCCGGCCGCCCTCAGGACGGTTTTCCGATACAGGGCCTGCTATGTCTTACTTTGACATCCATTTTTTCGTGAAAGGGTACATGCAAAGATCCCCAATAAGGCAAAGCCCTACCAGAAGGTTAAAAGCCTTCGCCACCTTGGAGGGCCGCTTCACATAGCCGCAGGCCACCGCCTTCAGGGTTTCCCTTTTTCCCAGCTGGCCAATCCAGCCGCTGTTTTCCTTCGCCTGCTTTTTTCTGGCCTGATCATACTGACGTTTAAATAAAATCAGATTACCTGCCACCGCCAAAAGGGCGTAAAGCACGGCGACAATCGCAACATGCTTGCTGAAATCATAGTTCTTTCTGAAGCGCTCCATCCTTACCCCTCCTTCTTTTTTCCAATTGTATAATATTCCGCCGGCCTTTGCAATTGGGAAATCCCCTCTAACAGGATTTTTTTCAGGTTTTCTTTCTTTTTCACCGGGGCCGTCAGAATATCTTCAGCCAGAATCTTCTGAAGGCTTCAAAAGCTGCCTGTAAATGACGGGATAGCCCCCGGGCTTACAGATAAAAGCCCCTTAAAGAGCGCTCCAGCCTTTTCGCCATCCGAAAGGTCTGGGAAAGAGCGATAAAATCGCCTTTTTCCGAATAAGTCTCTTTGCAGGTAAAAAAAGAAGCATAAGGGCAGCCCTTTTCCTGCCCCGGAGCCTGCCCCCTGGTTTCTTCCAAAAAAAATGCCCTGTTAAAATCGATTAAAAAGGCGGTATTCCGGGGATGCACCAGAATATTCCCGGGGCTCACATCCCCGTGGATGATCCCGTTTGGTTTCAGGCTATGAAGCGCCTTCAGCGCCTGCCGGATCCGCCCCTCCCATGTATAAAGCAGCCTGTCAAAATCATCCAGACTGTAACAGGCGCTTCTCCTTCCAAGGACAAAGTCCCGGAGGCTTTCCCCCTGGACCCGGTTTTCCACAAGCATCACCCTGCCCTCCCGGCAGAACCAGGCCCGGGGAGAAACGATCCAGGGCATCTCTGCCCGGCCCAGGGTGTCAATCGCCTTCAAACACCGGATATCCTCAAGGTCATAAAGCTTCACCACCGTATCGCTTCCCCTCACAGATCCTGCTCCTCTTTTTCCCGCCGCCTCAGCAGATACAGATTCAGACCCCCAAGCGCCAGTGCAAGCCCTGCGAGCTCGGTAGGATTTAAAACCTCCCACCAATACAAAATCACAAAAAGGCCATAGGATAAAAAGGGCACCTTCCAGGCTATGAAAAAGCGCATAAGCTTATAGGCCCCGCCGGGATCCGCCTTTCCCGTCTCCCTCCTTTCCTGTGTGTATTGTTTCTCTTTTTTTCTTATTCTGTTTTCCTTCAGGAAAAAAAATCTTCCTTTTTTTTCCTCCGTTTTGGGCAAAACCGGCTCTTTGCATTCCAAAGCTTCCTCTCCGGCAGCCTCCTTCCATTTCATCCGGCTCCTGAGGCAGGAAAGCATTCGCAAGGCCACAGCCGGATCCCCGGCCCCTTCCTTCAGCTGGATCAGAAATTCTTCCTCTTCCTTTTGTGTTTTTTCGATCCTTTCAAACAGACTCCGGGCAAAGGAATAAAAGCTTTCGCCAAAATCTCCTTCCCTTTCCAGTATGGCGGGGATATAAATGATTTTCATTTTTCCTTCTTCCTGATTGTGATCGTTGGAAAACCATACTGTTTCCATCGTCAAAGCGTATTGCTCCTTAAAAAGCATACAGCTCTGTCCCTTCCGGATCAAAAGCAGCGTCTGCATCAACAGCTCGCACCAGGAAAGAGGGGTAAGGGCCTGATTTTCCAAAACCTCTGAAAGCGTCTGCATACCATCTGCTTCGTATAAAAGCTGGTCGCCTCCGATGCTCCTGATATGCCGGCAAGAAGGGATACCCAAAAAAGGATTTTCCTCTATCATCCTAAGCTGATAGGAAATCACCTGCATATCCCCCACAGGACAGCAAAGACGCCTTCCCGACCATCTGTGATCCCAGAAAAATGTCAAAGAAAGCACCTGAACCGCCGCCCTTTTTCCCTTGCTGATCTGAAAGCACAGCCGCTGGCTTCCAAAGCTGATCTGGTCTCCGTCAGAGAGTCTTCTTTTTTCTCCGGGCAGCATCCATATGCCGTTGATTCCCGTCCCATTGGTAGAGCCCAGATCCTCCAGAAAAAAATCCCCTTCGCAGCAGATTTTGGCATGATGCTTGCTGACGGTGGGATGCTCCAGATGGATATGCCCTCCCCTGGCATCCGCTCCCCGGCCGATCATGAGCCGCTGACCGGAACGGATCTCCCATTTTTGAGACCCGTCCTCATTGATCAAAAGCCCCTGCTGTCCCATTTTCCCGCCTCCTTTTCCCTTTTCAGCCTCCGCATACCTGGCAGCAATCATAGCCCTTTTCCATAGCCTCCTGTCTGGAAAGCTGGATGGTAAAACGGCTTACGCTGGTACAATCGTAGCTGTGATAGGCTTTTCCGGTGCTTTCAAAGCAATACACCACCGCTCCGTTTTTCAGGCCCGCTGCGTTGCACAGCTTGCAGGGCTCATAGTCTCTTCTTACGGAATCGGTCAATAGCTTTTCCCTGCTCATGACCTTTACATACCGGCAGGTTTCCTTATGAAACCGCTCGCCTGCCCTTGGAAACACCCATACGCTCCGGGAATCAGACTGCTGCTGCATCTGGGAAAAGCCCTGGGTTTTTTCCTCTCCCTTTTTTCCTTCCCAGCTACCGCAAAGAAGTCTTTCTGAAATCTTCAACGGGCCTGCCATATCCACCGGAAGCCGCAGGGAAAGCTCGTAAAACAGGTCTATGTAGAAAAGTCCTTCTTCCTTTCCTATTTCAACTCTCACAGAAGGTATCTTTTCATCCAGCTCTCCAAGCGCCTGGATCAGACCCGCCTGGTAAAAGCCCTTTACCGATCCCGGGGCTATCCCTTCCTGAGCGGAAAGACGAAAGGCCAGATCCGCCCCTTCGGCATGGACGCTTTCCTGGATATACAAAGCCTTGATCAGCCAGGCGAAAATCAAAAGGGCTATCAGAAACACAGGCACAATGATCGCCCCCTCCACCATCAGAGAGCCCTTTCTTTCCCTAAGCACCCTTGCCGTTTTTGTTAAAAAAAGATCCAAAAGGCTTCTCAGAGGCTCTCTTTTCATGCTTCCATCCCCTTCCACCCCTTTCACCACCCCCTTTCTCTCAGCTTAGTAAGAATGACGGGCGGAAAGCTGAAAATCCCGCATAGACGGAGGAAACAGCCCGGGCAAAAGCCCGGCAGGCTCCGCCTGAAACCTTCCCTGGACCGTAAAGGCGGCGATACACTCCCGCAAAGCAAAATCCTGACGGTAACGTCCCTTCATATTGATCTGGATCAGATCCATCACCCGCAAAAGCTTTTCCTCAGAGCCCTGCAAAAGAAGAAACACCCCCAGATAGCCCTGATAATCCAGCCCTTCCCTTTCCTTTTGCTCATATGTGCTCCTTACAGGGCCGAAAAGCTCTGTCGCCCAGTCCTCCGCCTTCTTCAGAAGAGGCACCTTCCCTCCCTCCAAAAGCAGTTTAAGGTCATGATTGGCCTCTCCCGCCGCCCAGGAAGCGCTGATCAGAAACTGGATAGCGGCGGCAAAAGGACCCGAAACCGCAGCGGCCGCCTCCATCGTCAGCCTGCTTTTTTCCTGATCGGTATAGATATGGACCAGATTCAGACCGGTTCTGAGCAAAAACAACTTTCGCTGAACGGCCTTGTAATTTTCATCATCGGAAAAATTCCCCTCCAGGATGTATTCCGCCTCGCAGCGAAAAAAGGTTTCTTTTTCCGCCGGTGAAAGAGCATTTGACATATAGGAAAAAATATATGCGTCGATCAGCCTCTCCCGGGCCAGCGCTCCGGTGATCCCCTCCAGCTTTTCCAAAAGCTGACGGGCCTGACCGGCCACATCCATCATTTCATCCTCGCTTCTGATCTGGATCCGGGTAAAAATCGATTCCTTTTTATAGCCCCGGGAAGGAAGCTGCTGGATCACCCACTGGTTTTGAAGCCTCCGTCCTTCTCCCGGCGCCGGTTTGGGTATAAAGTCCTCCTTTCCGTCAAATGACACCGGCTCCCGGGAAGCCTGCCCTCCCTCCTCCTGTTCTTCCTGGCTTTCCTGCTCCTCCTTTTCCCGGTCAAGCTCCCCTTTTGCATGGTTTTGCTTTTCCTCAAGAAACGTCCCTGCTCCCGCCAGCTCTCCAAGACTTTCCAGTCCTTCCAAAACCGCCTTTCCCTCCATCAGGCTGAGAATCTGTTCTCTGACAAGTTCCTGGTTCAAAAGGCTTCCTCCCGCCGTCTGCACCTGCAGCTCCAATGCCCTTATCTCAAACATCAGGTGGGAATCCCGTCTTTGGGCCGCCTTTTTCCGGCTCATGGCATCCAGCCGCTCCTTCAGCACTTCTTCCATTTCCGGCCCCTGTCCGATTCTGGCAAAAAGCCCGTAATCCTCCCACAGATTTCTGTCATATTCAGCCAGCAGGCTCCTGGCGCCAAGAAACAGCATCCGTTCTCCATATGCCCTTGCCGTATCCGTCCCCGCCCGATCCGCGATCACACATACTGCAAGCAGCATCGCTGCAAACAGCAAACACGCTAAAACCGTAACAGAGCCCGACCACTTTCCAAGCCTCCTTCCCATCCAAGCCCGCCCTCCTTGCCCGGGTATAATCCTTTGTTTTCTTTTTTCAGAAATCTCCGCCTTTTTCAGAAATCCCGGCCCTTACGAAAGCCATTCTTCCGCCAGAGCCCCTTTTCGAAGCAGATCCGCCTCCCTTATGCAGGAAAACCGTCCGGTTTCTCTTTTCACCTGACCTGACGCTAAAACGCCGAAGCCCCCATAGGCCTTTTCCTCATAGCAGCTGATCCGGGTATAGCCTGGTCCATACAGGCTTTCTGCCATCTCCCCTTCCCATCCTCTCCCGGAAAAGTCGCAAATTTGCGCTTCCCGCCCGCTTTCCCGCAAAGCCCAAATATCCAGCCTGACCTTGATCTGGTTCATCTGATAAAAACAGACCATCATGTATAAAATGCACACGCTTACCACGATCACAAAGGGATACAGCATGGCAGCCTCTACCAGAACGCTGCCCCGCCAGTCTCCCCGCTGTCTTTTCCTTCTCATTTGAAGGAAGAAGCGGTCAGCCCGGAAAACACATCGTTAACAAAGGTAGAAATTTCCGTTTTGAAAATAATGCCAAGACCGATGGCGATGGCGATCAAGATTCCCACCTGCACAAGCTCCATACCGCTGTCGTCAAGCCATATTCTGGTTATTTTTTTCACAAGCCCTTCCATTTTTTCCTCCTTATTTTCTCTCCTGCCCCGCCGGGCTTTAGGCAGGTTTTTCACCTGGTTTTCCTCATACAAAACGCCTTTTACCCTGTTACCTTTCTCCCTTATGCCTTCAAATTCCCATTTCCAGCATAGTGGGAGCCACTGTCATCACCACCAGCGCCATAAGGATCAAAAGCAGGGGAAAGGTCAGCTTTGTATCCGCCAGCCTTCCCAGTTCCTCCGCCCTGCTTTTCTGCTGGTTTCTCAGATTTCTCGATTCCTCCAGCAATCTTTCCGCCAGGGGATTGCCCCGCTGCAGATGATCCGCCGCCAAAATGGTGAATCTTGTTAACGCCTTCACCTCCCATCGTTTTCCAAGGGTCAAAAGCCCCTCCGCCAGGGAACCGTTGCTGTTTCCGGCATGCTCCAGCACTCGCAGCCACTCCTCATACAAAATCCTTCTGTTTTCTTTGCCGCGATACTGTCTGTAATCCCGGGCGATCCTGTCGAAGGCATCCGTCAGAACCAATCCCGCATAAAGCATGATGACGATTTTGTCCAGAAAATCCGGAAAATCCATCTCTACCTGAAATCGCTGGGCCTCCTGAAGCCTGTGCTTTTTTCGCCTTCGGTAATCATATATGATCAAACATCCCCCGGCAGCGGAAAAAATGTAAAAACCGATGCCAAAGGGAGATGCTGATTCCCATTTCAGCCCCACTCCCTCTTCTGTCCGTTTTGTCAAAGACAGGGCCTGTCCCGAGGTGTTTTCCGAAAGACGGCCTCTTTCCTTTTCGATGGCCTCCTGTATGGCCTTTTCGATCTGCTTTCCCTGCAGGGGCTGTATCACCCGAACCCGGCAGGACCACTGGTCTGTCTGCCCCTCCAGAAAAAGCTCCGCCCGCAGGGTCGCATAGGGATTGCTTTCCGCCGCAAGGCGGTTGACCCGTCCCTTCTCATCTACAAGCCCGGGATGATCGCTTTCCCATCTAAGGACAACGCCGGTTTTCCCGTCCTGTTCTATTAAATAAAGGGGCTCTTTCACCTGTCTCAGGCTTTCATTTTCACCCAAAATCAGCTCCGGCAGTCTTTCCTTGCATGCCAAAAGCCTTTGGCGGATATCCTCCCGGGTAGTCTCCTTTGGCTTTACATAGACCACAACATCCCGGCTGGCCTCCACACCCGCATATTCCCCCGTTACCCTGAGCCTCACCCCCCGCTCCGCCTCATGACGCTCAAGGCTTGTCAAAAAGCTCTCTCCCCCAGCCCGGGGCCACAGGGCGCTTCCAAGAGCCAGAGCGCAAAGGCCCAAAATCAGGATCAGATAGGGTAAAGCCTCTTTTTTCCCCTTCATTTTTTGTCGCCGCCTTTCACCGGCCAAAGCCCGTCATCTGCCTTCCCCAGTAATAGGCAAAGGCGATGGAAAACAGACACCCGGTCATGATCAGCCTTCCCGCCCAGGTCTCATACAGGGCGCTGCTGTACTGAGGAGAAGCCGCCTGTAAAAAACACAAAACCAGAAAGGGAATGGCAACCAGGATCTTCACCTCCATCTTCTTTTGAGCGGTCATGGTATGAAGCTGTCTTTGAAAGCTGATTTTTTCCGTGATCACGCTGGCCGCCCGGGAAATCGCCTCTTGCAGGTTTCCTCCCGTCCTCACGCAGATCCCGCAGATCTGAGCGAAGTTTCGGATATCCTCAAGGCCGCTTCTGATGCCAAGCTCCATCAAAGCCTGCTCGGCTGGCTGATTGGCGTTTCGAATCCTTTGGTCAAGCTCCCGGAATTCCCGGCTCACCCACGCCTGCTTGCCGTACATTCTCTCTAAATTATCCGCGCTGTCTCCTACCGCCCTTTCCAAGGACCGTCCCGCGCAAACGGAAGCGGACATGGTGTAAAGGGCGTCCTGAAAACCAAACAAAAGCTTCTGCCTTCTTGCGGAAATCACCTCCTTTTTATATTCCCCCCAAAAGACAAAGGGCAAGACCTGGCAGGCAAGCATTCCCCAAAGGCTTTTATAAAAAAGCCATCCCGCTCCCCCGGAAAGGGCCGCCGCCAAAAGCCCATAGCAAAGCCTTTCCTTTGAGCCCAGTATCTTCCATTGCCCTGCTTTCAGGGTTTTTTCCCCAGCCTTTTTTTCTGTCCTCTCCCTCCAAATCTTCCTAAGCCCCTTCATACCGGCTCCTCTCCTCCAAGAGATTTTTGCAAAAGGGGATTCCCCGTCCGGCAAAGCCGCTTTCCATCATATACAAAGATGGGATTCAAACAGATCCGGCCCTCTTTGAAGCCGCTCACCTGAGAAATTTCCAAAACCCGCCTTGTCATATCCTGGAACCTGCCAAGATGCACCATCATATCGATCGCTGACGCGATCTGTCCCCGAACCGCCTCCAAAGGGAAGGCTTCCGCGGTCAAAATCATGGTCTCCAGACGATACAGCATCCCCCGGGCGGAATTGGCGTGCCCGGTAGAAAGGCTCCCTTCATGGCCGGAATTCATCGCCTGAAGCATATCCAGGGCTTCCGCGCCCCGCACCTCTCCCACCAGGATCCGGTCAGGGCGCATCCTCAGCGCCACCCGGATCAGCTGTCTTATGTTCACCTCTCCTTTTCCCTGCACATTGGCGTTTTTCACCTCAAGCCTGACCACATTTTCCAGATTGGTCACCTGCAGCTCTGCGGAATCCTCGATGACCACCACCCTTTCCTTTGGGGAAATAGCCGACGTCAGCACATTTAAAAGAGTGGTTTTCCCCGAAGAGGTTCCGCCGCTGATAAACATGTTGCGCCTTTGTTTGACCATGGAAAAGAGAAAATCCGCCGCCTCTCTTGTGATCGTCCCGTTTTTGATCAGATCCTGCATGGTAATGGTGGATCTGGGAAACTTGCGAATGGTCAGTATGGGGCCGTTTAAGGCTATGTTGCTGTAAACGGCGTTGACCCGGGAGCCGTCCCGCAGCCTGGCATCCACAATAGGGTGAGATTCATTGATTTCACGATTTACCCCCGCCGCCACCCGCCGGATGGTTTCCTCCAGATGGTCCCTGCTTTGAAACCGGGCCTGGGTCTTGTAGATCTGTCCCTTTTTTTCAATAAACACAGCTGCGGCCCCATTAACCATGATTTCGCTTACCTCTTCATCCTCTACAAAGGGCTGGAGTATATCCAGCTCCCTTCTCAGCCCATGAAAGGCTTCCGAGACGATCTCATGCTTTTCTTTAAGGGACAGCTCCCAGGCCTCCGGGGAAAGAAGCACCAGTTCTTCGATCCTTTTCCGTATGGCCTGGTCTGCCTGCCGGCGGGAAGCAAAAACACTTTCCCGGTCTTCCTGTTCCTGCCAAAGGGAAATTTCCTGCCGGATCTGCCGGATGACTTTTTCTTTCATATGACTGTGTTCCCCCAAACCGCCGCCTCCTTTCCCATTAACATAAGATAATCCGCCGCCATTTCCTCCTGCAGGCCCAAAGCAGCGCTCCGGCCCGCCCTTTCTTCCTCTTCCTTACGGGGGCTGATCAAAAACCCCTTATTTGCGTACATAAAATCCGCTTTCTCTCCCCGGCAAAAAACAGGGACCCCAAACCCTTCATTTTCTTCCCTGGCTCCTTTTTCTTCTCTTTTCGTCCCGTCCCTGCGCCTGATTTGCAGCACAAGCTGACAGGCCCGCCTGATTTTGACCTTACCCTCGCAGGCTTTTAAAGGAAAGCAGAAAATCACCGCGTCGTAAAATCCGTCCCTTTTCAAACGGACAAGAAACAAAGATATTTCCCGGGGGGAAAGCTCCCATAACGCCCCCTGATCCCTTCCCGATCCATATACAAAAACCCCCTCCTGTGTTTTTTTCAGATAAGACTCATAGGGAAAACGCCCCTCCTCCTGTCCGTATAAAAGACGGTATAAAAACAAAGCCTCAGGGCCTTCCCCTTCTGCACTGCCGCCTTTGTCCCGCCTCTCCTTCGGGCCGACCAGCAGCACCCTCTGATTTTTTTGGGCTAAAGCGGCGGAGATTTTCAGGCACACGGCCTCTAAAGCCTCTTGTCCTTCCTCCTCCCATCCCGCCTCCGGTCCTGTCTGCGCCCCCAAAAGCAGCGGTTTTTTCCCTTTTTGTCCTTCCCCCAAAAAGGGTTCTCTTTCCTCCTCCTTTTCGGCGATAGCCGTTAAAAGACCGGAAAGAGGCTGATAGCGGTAAAGGGCTTCTCTTCCCGGAAGCCGTTTCCCCGATAATATCCAGACCCGCCCCAGCTCGGAGAGCCTTCCCTGAAGTCCCGCCTCCTGCTCGGAGAGCAGAAATATCCGTTTTTTTCCCTCCTCCCCTTCATGGCTGACGATCCAGTCTTTGGGAAGGGGAAGGGGCACATAACGGGCTGCAAGCCCCATCTGACGATTCAAAGAAGCCGCCAGCGCCTGAGCGTAAAAAGCATCTTCTTCCAGAATATAAATTTCCATATATTTCATTTTTTGTATTCTATTTCCTTCCTTCTTTTCTTTATATTACCTGCGCTGGATATTTTTTACAAGTCAATTCCTTCGACATTTTCCGACAGCTTTCTCCCCCCTCCTTACCCCTGAAAATAACCAAAAAAAAACAATGCTTCAAAAAGCATTGTTCCAGTAAACATCAACCTATGAGAAAACCACACCGGGCCCGGCGCTCAGGCTTTTCGTTTTCCAGTTTCAAATCACGATCCCGCTTTCAGATCAGTATCCCGTTTTCAGATCAGGATCCCGCCGTTTGGGCTGATCACCTGTCCGGTGATAAAGGAAGCTGCCTCTGATGCCAGGAAGGCTATGCTGGCGGCCACATCCTCCGGCGTTCCGATCCGTTCAAGGGGCGTCTCTTCTTTGAGCATTTCCATGGCGGCATCGTCAAGGTCCTGGTTCATCCTGGTATCGATCACTCCCGGCGCCACGCAGTTGACCGTGATGCCGCTTGGCCCCACTTCCTGGGCAAGGGCCTTGGTCATGCCGATCAGCGCCGCTTTGGCTGCGGAATAGCAAACCTCGCAGGAGGCGCCGCATATCCCCCAGATAGAAGAAACATTGATGATCCGTCCCCGCTTTTTTTCGATCATGCCCTCCATAATCTGCCTTGTCATCAGAAATGCGCCCCGTACATTCACAGCAAACATATGGTCCCATTCCTCTGCGGTCACATCCCTCAAAAGCTTCTGTCCGGCCACCGCCGCGTTGTTTACCAGCACATCCACATGCCCAAACAGGCTGTTCATCTGTTTTGCCATCCTTACCACTTCCTCCTCCCGGCAAAGATCGGCCTGAAACAGCCTGACGTCGCAGCCTTTTTCCTTCAGCTCTTTTTCAAGGGCTTCCGCCTCCCGGCGGCTTTTATGATAATGAAGCAAAACCGTGGTATCCGGCTGCACGGCAAAAATCCGGCATACGGCCCTTCCTATTCCCCCGGCCCCGCCGGTCACCGCGATCACACGTCTCAATGCTGCCCCACCTCCCCGGCACTTTTCCCGGAAGCCTTTTGCCTGAACCTTTCTCCCAGATTTTCCCGAAAGATTTCCCTCAGCCTTTGGCAGTCTTCCTCTTTTATATAGCGCTTGGGGATGATGGCGCAAAGCTTCTTTTCAAAATAACAAAGAAACACCGAGTCCCGTTCCGCTATCCGGTATATGCTCTGGTAGGGAAAAAACCGGCTTTCCTCCCGATCCGAAAAAATCCGCCACGCCCCCTTCTGATCAAACTGAAAGATCTGCGAAAGGCCGAAGGTGCCGGTTCTGTCCTGTCTGACCCGATCCTTGTAATACATATGGATCTTTGCCATGGGAATCAGTATAAACACCGCCACGCAGAAAACCGTGACCCCTAAAAACATAAGCACATCAAAGGGCTCGCCGTGGGCGATGCCGCATAAAACGCCCAGAACAAGGGAAATGCCGATCCGAAGAGGCAAATACAGGCCATCCTCCCAGTACTGATGGTAGTAAAGATATTCCTTTAAATCCGGTTCCTCTATTTTTGATTCTACTCTGATCATACCCTTTCCCCCCTGTTTTTCCTTATGGTAAAGCCATTATACCACAGCTTTCCCCGGAAAAACATCCCGCTCTGTTTACAAGGAGCGGGATGTTTTTAAACGGCTCTGCTTTTCGGATGGCGCAAAGGGAAGCCGCCGGCGGAAAATCCGGTGAAAGGACGATGGGCCGTCCTTATTTATACCTGTAATAATACCGTCCCACAGGG
>CALWZU010000023.1 GCA_944386095.1 uncultured Clostridia bacterium
ATATTGACACAACGTCAACATAGTGCTAAAGTGTAGTTGTTGACACGATGTCAGAATAAAACCCTGCTAAAAATCCAGGGATTTTACTCCTTGCCTCCCGGCAGCCTGACCCTTTCCGGCTTGAAAGGCGCCGTCACAATAAACAGGCGCCCAAAGGATGTTCTTCGAAAATCAAATCGATCTTATGAAAAGGAGGAGACGATTCTCATGTTAGGTAATTTTTCCTATTGCAATCCCACAAAGCTGTATTTTGGAGATGATTCTCTGCGCTACCTGGACGCCGAGCTGCCCAGATACGGAAAAAACGTCGTTTTGATTTACGGCGGCGGTTCCATCAAAACAAACGGCATCTATGACCAGGTCATAAAGTTTCTGAATAAAAACGACAAGAACGTTGCGGAAATCTCCGGCGTTATGCCAAACCCCACTCTGGACAAGCTCTATGAGGGCATGGAAATCGCCCGGGGACACCAGGCGGACTTCCTTTTGGCGGTAGGGGGCGGATCCGTATGCGACTACGCCAAAGCCCTTTCCGTATCCGTCAACTGTAAGGAAGACCCTTGGGAAAAATACTATTTGCGTTTTGAAGAGCCTGAATGCGAAACCCTGCCGGTGGGCT
Source organism: uncultured Clostridia bacterium (assembly GCA_944386095.1). Taxonomy (GTDB): domain Bacteria; phylum Bacillota; class Clostridia; order Peptostreptococcales; family Anaerovoracaceae; genus CALWZU01. Next base: position 620 of record CALWZU010000023.1, read on the forward strand.
GCGTACTGACCATGGCAGGCACCGGTTCCGAAATGAACGCCGGCGCGGTTATTACCAATACCAAAACCAAGCTGAAGATCGGTCATGTTTTCGCAAGCGAAAGCGTCATGCCCAGATTTTCCATTTTAAATCCCAAATATACCCTGACCCTGCCCCACTATCAGATGATCTCCGGTATCTATGATATTTTCAATCACATCTGCGAGCAGTATTTTTCCGGGGAAGACGACAATACCAGCGATTATATCAGCGAAGGGCTGATGCGCTCGGTCATTTGCGCAAGCCGCATCGCCAACAAAGATCCCCGGAACTATGAAGCAAGAAGCAACCTGATGTGGGCTGCCACCTGGGCGCTGAACACCCTGGTATCCCGGGGCAAATCCACCGACTGGATGGTTCATATGCTCGGCCAGTCCGTTGGCGCCTACACAAACGCCACCCACGGCATGACCCTTTCCGCCGTTTCCCTGCCCTATTACCGCTTCATCCTTCCCTACGGCATGCAGAAATTCAAAAAATTTGCCATAAACGTATGGGATGTGGATCCTGCGGGAAAAACCGACAAGCAGATCGCGGAAGAAGGGCTGAGTGCCATGGAGAGCTGGATGAACGAACTGGGTCTTGTGATGAGCCTCACCGAGCTGGGCGCTACCGAAGACATGCTGGAGGGCATTGCCGGCGGCACCCTGATCATGCCCGGAGGATACAAAGTACTGGACCACAATGACGTGATGAAAATTTTAAAAGAAAGCTTGTAAACAGCCGAACACCTGCGAAACATTTTATTTAACCAGCAAATGAGGAGGGTTTAATATGAGTAAAAAAACATTAGTCGCCTATTTTTCAGCAAGCGGCACAACCGCAAAGGCCGCAAAGGAAATCGCCGAAGCAGCAGGCGCGGATCTGTATGAAATCCGTCCCGAAACCCCTTACACTCCTGCGGATCTGGACTGGACGAATAAAAAAAGCCGCAGCTCTCTGGAAATGAACGATCCCGCCTGCCGTCCCGCCATTGCACAGCCGGTAAAGGACATGGCCCAGTATGACACCGTCCTGGTGGGCTTTCCCATCTGGTGGTATGTGGAGCCCCGCATTATCGATACCTTCCTGGAAAGCTATGATTTTTCCGGGAAAACCATCATCCCCTTTGCCACCTCCGGCGGCAGCGGCATCGGAAAAGCGGAAAAAAGCATGCGATCTCACTGCAAAGGCGCAATCTTCGAAAAAGGGCGCATGGTAAATGCCTCCGGCAGCGCAGCCTGGGTAAAAGGCCTTGCGCTATAAAAACCTAATGCAAAAAAACGCTTCATTTACCGCTGCCGTTTTTGCGTTTTCACCCCTCAGGCCCTAAAGGAATTCTATAAGAAACTCCCATGCTTTTTCTGCACCAGGCAGATTTGACTCCCTGTCAGAAAGCGTCTATAATAATAGCGATCATTGATAAAACCAGCCGGGCTGCCTTCAGGCAGCCTCGGACTTCTGGCTGGAAAGGTGGAAAGAGATCATGCCAAGGGGCTCTGAAGAACGAACCAATTCAAGAAAAGAAGAAATCATCAACGCCTGCGCCTCCCTTTATGAAACCATGAGCTTCAGGGACATTACCATCCGGGACATCGGCGAAAAAACCACCTTCACCCGAACCTCGATCTACAACTACTTTCAAACAAAAGAGGAAATTTTTCTGGCGCTGCTTCAAAGGGAGTACGAAGGATGGAACGAAGATTTACAGCATATTCTCCAAAGCAACCGAAGCCTGTCTGCTTCCGGTTTTGCGGACGCTCTCGCCGGCGCCCTAGAAGCCCGGGAATGCATGCTGAAGCTTTTGTGCATGAATCTGTATGATATGGAAGCCAACAGCCGCATGGAAAACCTGGTGGCTTTCAAAAAAGCCTACGCCCATGCTTTGCAGACCATCACCTGCTGTCTGGAAAAATTTTTCCCCTCTATGACGCCAGAGCGCATCCAGGAATTTCTGTACGCCTTTTTCCCTTTTCTGTTTGGAATCTATCCCTATACCACCGCTACGGAAAAACAAAAACAGGCCATGGAGCTGGCTCATATCCAGTATCCCCGCTATTCCATCCGGGAAATCACCCGGGTCTTTGTCGTCAGACTCCTGCAGGGAATTTCAGCTTCTGAAACAAAACAGCAAAAATAACACATCCGGCTGACGAAAACAAAATCAAAAAAGCATAACAAAAAACGGCGGAAAACAACTAACAAAAAGCGTTTCCTTTGAAAATCATTTTGCCGGAGAGAAGCATATTCGCGGACATGCTTTGTTTTCCTCAAATATCATAAACCTCCACCCGGGACAGCTTTTCCTTCAATTTTTTCAGCGGCAGCTTTCCCTTCAGGGCCTGCCTTTGCCCGGCAGATCATCTGGGTCATGGTACCCATAGGGCAGTAAACGCACCAGCTGCGGGGTTTAAAAAGGATCATGGTCAAAAGCCCCAGGACAGTGGAGGTAAGCATGATGCTGTAAAAGCCAAAGGCAAACTGAGCGATGCCCTCATGCAGGATCGTCCCATGGTAAGCCCAGTGCCAGGGAAGCCGGAAGGACCACAAAAGGGTGACCGCCTCCCTCAGATCCCTTGCCCCCGCAAATACCAGCCAGGTGTTCCAAAGCATCAAAAGGAACATGCTCATAAAGAAAATCAAAAATCCATATCGAAACGCCCTGCTTTTCATCCAGCGGGGCACATCCTGTTTCCGCGACAGGCCAAACCGCCCGCCGATCAGCCCAAACAGCTGGCCCCTGCCGCAATACCGGTTGCAATAGCCTTTTGTGCCAAAGCCCAGAGAAATGATCAGGGGGATGAAAAAGCAAAATAGCCCCAGCCAGGCAAACAGGATGTTGAAAAATCCCAGTGTCAGATACAAAACCGACAGGATCCAAAGATAATCGTACCAATGCTTTTTCATGCCTTTACCTCCTGGATTTCAATCACGCTGGCGGGGCATTCCTTAACGCACTTCCCGCAGCCCACGCATTTAGTTTGATCTACCCGGGCCTTTACGCCCTTTATGATTTCAATCGCCCCTATGGGACACACCTTCACGCAGCACCCACAGGCAACGCAGACAGATTGATCTACTATCGCCCTTCGCTTTCCAACAGCTTCACCCATTTCTTACCTCCGTGTTTTTTGATGCCGCCAGCATATCATAAAGTAGAAAAAGCCTCCGTGATCTGGTCACAGAAGCGGTTATTTTCTGAAGGCTTTTGATCTGCCTCACATTTTAATTCCTCATTTTGTCTATGGTGTATTTTCTTCGAAACGAGATAAGAGCTGCAAGAAAGTAACTCTTGCAGCTCGTTACAGCATAATAGTACCACCCTATCAAGAGTGATACGCCTACGATATATCGAGTGAATAGACTTTTAACTTTCTTGTAATGGATACAATGGTACTGTAAAACACAGCATCACTGTATATTCCAATTTATTTGCAAGCAAAGTTAATCATCTTTCCATCTCATTTTAATTTCCGGGACTTTTTGCGGTCAAAATGCGGTCAGGAAAACAGAGACACAAGATATAGATTTAGAAGCTGTCTTCCTTCTGATACTGGGTCATCAACTCATCAGCCAGATAGGCGTCGTTCATGCAATGCAGGTCTGATAAAGTTCCTCCATAGAGAGCCGGGTCATCCGGATGGTGCCATCCTCGAAATAGACATGGATCTTGGTATCGCCTTTTTCATTCTGATAAATCAATTTTTCAAGCAGCCAATGGGGATCACATATACGCCGTCATGGCGGCGATACGCATAATCACCTGTTCCGGTCAAAACCATCAGGAAGGACGGCGCTTTCATCTTGTCGGTGTCGATTTTCACCTCCATGGACTTCAGGCTCTTCACGCCTTCTTCAATGAGCTTATCACCGCCCAGCTTGATCTCGATCAGCCCGTATGTTCCGTTTCGCAGGTGGATGACCGCATCGCACTCTTGCCCGTCTTTGTCCCGGTAGTGATAAACCTCTCCGTTCAGCGCGTCCGCAAAAACGCGCAGATCCCTGATACAGAGCGTCTCAAAGAGGAAACCGAAGGTTTTCAGATCGTTCATCAATTCATTCGGACCAATACCCAAGGCCGCAGCCGCAATGGACGGATCGACATAATACCGGGTATCAGAGGAACGGATTGCGGTTTTAGACCGCAAGTTCGGGTTCCATGCGGGCATATCCTCTACAACAAAGATTTTTCGAAGCGCGTTGGCATAGGAAGCCACGGTCTCCTCGTTGATCGGTGCCTCCTCATTTGCCGCAATATCCTGTGCAAGCACCGTGTTTGGCACCTGGCCTCCCTGATTTCTCGCATAGGAGCGCATGAGACGGCGTACTCTCTCGGGATTTTTCTGCACATTGTCCGCCCTGTTGATGTCGAAGCGGACAACGGCGTCATAGTAATCCATCGCCTGATCCAATGCGATTTCATCCCGCATATCCACGGCCTGAGGCCATCCTCCCCGGCACACAAGAAAGGCCAGACGGTCAATATCCAGTTCCGAATCTCCGTCAACTTCGGCAGCGCCGTCAAACAATTCCTTCAGACTGACATCGCCCGTAGAGTCTCCCGACTCATATAAGCTCATCGGCCGCATGGTCAGCCAGGTGAAACGGCCCGTGCCGGAGTGGGTGATCTCCTTGATATCAGCGGGAACGGCGGAGCCGGTCAGGATAAACTGCCCAAGTTCGCCGCGGTGATCCACCTCAAAGCGGATTGCGTCCCACAGCTTGGGGGCCAGCTGCCATTCGTCGATGAGCCGGGGAGCCGTGCCTTTCAGCAGGCGCTTGGGGTTCAGCTCCGACATGGTAATGTTCTGTTCCTTCTTTTCCGGGTCATCCATATACAGGACACTGGCCGCCAGCTGTTCGGCGGTCGTGGTCTTACCGCACCATTTTGGCCCTTCGATCAAAACCGCGCCTTTGCCCTCCAGCTTCCGCTTCAGAATATCATCGGCGATCCTCTTTCGATAGGTTTTCATTCAGAACACCTCGTTTCCACTCATGCTGCTTATAGGATACGCTATTATGATAAACTTTACAACAGTTTTCCGACGATTGGCAAAATAATTTTCCGATAGCTGGCGAGATTCTTTTCCGATAATTGGCAGAATACTGCTCCGGTAGTTGTCTCGGTCAAGAAAGTATATTGAAATAAATTCGTAAAAATCACAATCAGACATATTTTTCTTGATTTAACTATCATACGCCGTTAAACTATACCCAAGAGGTGATGATGGTGAAGCGAAAAATCGAGATACAGCTGATGGAGTGGAAAAACCGGGAAGCGAACCGGATGCCGTTGATCGTCAACGGCGCCCGGCAGGTTGGCAAGACCTATATCCTCCGCAAATTCGGTGAGGAGCAGTTCAAAAATGTGGTCTATATCAACCTGGAGATCAATCTGGCCATCGCGTCCTATTTCGATGAGAACATCCAGCCGGAGCGTCTGCTGCGGTATCTGGAGGCCTCCGCCGGGGAGCGCATTGTTCCCGGTGAGACGCTGATCATTTTCGATGAGATCCAGTCCTGTGAGCGCGCACTGACCTCCCTGAAATACTTCTGTGAGGAGACGCCGGAATTTCATATCGCGGCGGCAGG
>CALWZU010000024.1 GCA_944386095.1 uncultured Clostridia bacterium
TGGTTGACCCTGTCATTTATAACGCATCGGTTTTCTCCCGTCCTGGAGCAATAGCCGCAGGCCGTGCAGCCCGCGATAGGGTCCTTCCCGATATGGACGATTTCCGCTTCTATCCCTTCATTTTGAAGGGTATCGGCCACCTCTTTCTAGGCCGTATAGGTGCACCCCTTTTCATGCGGGCTTCCGTTGATCAGTACCTCTTTCATGCTTTTCACCTCGGTTTTCCGTTATGATTTTTCTTGGATTTATCTATGACATATCCCTTTTTCAGGCTCCTTCATCCATAGGGTTTCCATAAGTTTTTTCCTAAAAGCACAGCGCCCTTTCCCCTTCAGGGCTTTCCCTGCCCTGTCCCGGGGCGTTTCAGCCGGGCTTTTGAAAGCCAAAGGCCGCCTCGGCTTCCTCTGTATGCTTCATATGGATCCGTATGGTTTTATCCGCCGCCGCGATCTGATCGATCACCGCAAACACCGTCTGTTCCAGAGCGCTTGCCTTGGAATAATCGGCGGGCAGAACAAAATCCACCCTTCCCTGCAAAAGCATACGGCTTACCATATCGTCATCCTCGCTTTGTCTGACCGCGATGGAATGGCCTCCGTTTACCTTTACAAGCTTCATACAGGGCACATCCGTCAGGCCGTCTCCGATATAGATCATGTTCCGAAAAGGAATGCGCCGCTTGTCCTCGGGCATAAACTCATTGAGCCCCTTGTGCTCTGTCACATCCAAAACGCCTTTGTTGATCCGAAACAAAAACTGGGTTTTACTTGTGTAATTGACCGCCATGGCAGGCCATACAGGAACGTTTTTTTCGTTATAGCAAAATTCCGCGGCATAAATTTCCCGAAATTCCGATGCGATACGGGTTCCTTCTATGATTTCCTTCAGCCCTGAGGAAATGATATAATGCTCCAGCTCGATCCCCCGTTTTTTCCCATAGGCGTTCACTCTCTTAAACCAGGTGGCAACCCCCGGAAACAGCTCCACGGATTTTCCCAGCTTTCGAAATTCCTCCCGGGTCAAAAGCTTTTTTCCCTCCGCTTCCTTTACCATCACCAGCATATAGGCCAGAATCTGATCCATCCTGTGCGTAAGGGCAAGCTGGCTGCATTCCTCCCAGAAGTCCTTCGGGCTCATGCCCACCTCGGGAATAAAAGCGTATTCCTGCATGTCTCTTGGAGAGAGGGTCTTGTCAAAATCATACATGATGGCGGCAATGGTTTTAGGCTGCTTTTCTTCCTGAAAAACATCCGGCATCTCTTCCCGCTGTTTTTCCTTGTTTTTTTGTTCCATCCGCCGTCCTCCTTCCCTGATGTTGACGGTCTTTTTAACACGCATTTCCTGTTATTATATCACAATTTTACCCGGCGCGAAAGAATTGTTCCGGCCTGAAAAGCCACAGGCGGGCTCTATCAAGAAAATTCCCCACAGACCCTTCCCAGGGGAAAGCTATACATAATAGCAGGAAAGATCATCCAGGCGCAGACACCCGATCCGGCCCTTTTGGGTTTTGTCCGGCCGGAAGGGCGCAGCTCCGCAATCCAGATTAAACTTTCTTTTTTCCCGGTCATGCCAGATCCTAGCCGGTGCGCCGTCATCATAGGCGGGGTCATACTGAAACACCGGCGTATGCCCATACAGGAAAACCGTCTCCCCCTGGGGAAGGAAGCCCGGATCCAGCCTGGTCCATAAAACCTGCTTCAGCAGAGGCTCCCGCAGGAGCGGCTCCTGTTTTTCCAGCTCTGCCAGGGTAAGGCTTTCCAGCCCCGCCGCTTCCAAAAGCCTCCTGTTTTTCCCTTCCTCGTCTATTTCACATTCTCGCCCTGAATCCCTATCCGTCATTTCTTTCGGAAGGGCGTTTGCCGGCGCCAGCTCAGGCGGCCCTGCGTGAAAAAGCCGAAACCGCCTTTCCCCGCAGCGGACCCGGTTTAAAAAAACAGGACAGCGGGTATTCAAATACCCCATCACAAGACTCCTTTCCCAGGATGAAAGAGCCTGAAAGCCCGCCAGCGTATAATGGCCGCCGCTTCGATCCAGCCAGGATGCCTTCTGAAGGGGCCCAAGGCGATCCTCCACATAATCGATCATCATATGCTCGTGATTTCCAAGAAGCAAGGTGACATTTTCCCTTTTCATCACATCCATAAGCAAAGCCATGGCGTCAGGCTTGCGGTCAAACACATCCCCGATCAGATACAGCCGGTCTTCCCCGGAAAACCCAATAAGGCTCAGCATTTGACGAAACTGGGACAGACTTCCGTGCAGATCGCTCATAGCATAGGTATATCCCATCCCTTCCTCCTTTTCTCACCATTCCGGCACCTTTTTTTCAATCATTTCATAGCCTATTGTAGCGAAGGAGGTTCACACATGTCAAATTCGTTTTTTCGCAAGCTTTCCCTTGCATTAGCGGCCTTTACCCTTTCCGCCCTCATCCCCTTTTCCGCATGGGCGCTGGAACCAGACGCCCAGCCTCTTTACAGGGGTATCGACGTCAGCCGCTGGCAGGGTGAAATCGATTTTCAAAAGGTAAAAGAAGCCGGCATCCAGGTTGTTTATATCCGCGCCGCAGTAGGCTCAAGCTACAAAGATCCCTATTTTGAACAAAACTACCACAACGCCAAGGCGGCCGGTCTTAAAGTTGGCTTTTATCAGTATATCACGGCAAAAAACACCCATATGGCCCAGCAGGAGGCCCGGTATTTCGCCTCTTTGATCAGCGGCCTTTCTCCGGACTGCCGTCCGGCCATGGATTTTGAAGTCTTTTACGGCCTTGGCGGCTCCCAGGTCAATCAGATCGCCCAGACCTACCTGCGTACGCTGGAAGAACTCACCGGCCACAGGCCCATTGTCTATTCGGATGCTTCTAACGCCCGAAGCTTATGGAACGCTTCTTTAAGCGCTTATCCCCTGTGGGTGGCGGACTACGGTCCTGCCCTTCCCCCCGACAACGGCAAATGGTCTGGCTGGGCAGGCTTCCAGTATGCTGACGACGGCAGGATTTCGGGCATTTCCGGTAATGTGGATCTGGACCGGTTCACCCCTTCCGTCTTTCTGACAGAAGAGGAGCCCTCTACGGTCCCTTCTACCCAGTATGACCCCACCTATCAGGTACAGCCCGGCGACACCCTGTGGCGCATCGCCCAGCGCTACCGCACGACTGTAGCGGCCCTTGCTTCTCTCAACGGGATCGCTGATCCCAATCTGATCTATCCCGGTCAGATCCTGAAGCTGCCGGGGACCCACATGATAGAAGGAAATCCTCAAAATCCGGAAACCGGCCTTATCCGCTACACCATACGTCCCGGCGACACCCTTTCCGCTATCGCCAAACGCTGCCACACCACCGTGGCCGCTCTGGCGGGGCTCAACCATATATCCAATCCTAATCTGATCTATGCGGGAGACACTCTCTTGATCCCGGCCTGACCGGTTTGACGTCTTTCTCATGCAGCAGAGGGCTTTCCATCGAAAAAAAAAGGAAAACCCATCCGCCTCTCCCGGAGGAGCCTTTCGCTCTTCCGGGAGTTTCCTGTCCTTTTTCTGTCCTTTTTTCTGTCTTCTTGATTTTTGGCCAGACAAGTGTCATACTAAAGCATAGTATATTGGGGCGGCATCTTTTCAACCGGCCGCCATAGAAAGAGAGTGTCAGCATGAAGTATTTACAGCAAGCCTTTTTTCACGGGGCAGAAGAAACCCTTGTCATTCTGCCTTTTCTGTTCTTTATTTATCTGATCCTGGAGCTTTTGGAGCATCGTTTCTCTCATAAAACCCCGGATCTGCGCCGTTTTGGCCCCCTTCTGGGAAGCGCCCTTGGCATGCTTCCCCAATGCGGCTTTTCCATTGCCGTCACCACCCTGTTCAACAAACGGGTGGTCACCCTGGGGACCCTTCTGGCCGTTTACCTTTCTACAAGCGACGAAGCCGTTCCCATCCTTCTGGCCCAGCCCGGCCAGCTTGCCACCGTGGCCAAAATCCTTGTGCTGAAGTTCTTCATCGGCCTTCTGGCGGGACTTGTCATCGACCGTTTCTGTTCAAAGCCCTTGCCGGATGACTGTTTCTGCAGCGACTGCCACCAGCACAGCGAAGATCATCAAAAACATCACCATACTACCGCCATGCCGGCCGTCCTTTTTCACAGCTGCAAAAAAACCCTGAAGATTTTTTTGTTTCTTCTTGCCGCCATGGTCATCCTCAACTGGCTCCTTCTTCTTGTCGGCCAGGAGCAGCTTGCCCGGCTTCTTTCTACCGGTACGCTTTTACAGCCCTTCCTGTGCGCTCTGGTGGGCCTTGTCCCTACCTGCGTACCTTCCATTCTCATCGCCCAGCTTCTGGCGGAAGGCATTCTTCCCTTCGGAAGCGCCATGGCGGGCCTTTGCGCCAGCTCCGGTATGGGTATCCTTTTGCTTTTCAAAGAGGGGCACGGATGGAAAACAGGCCTTCAGGTCACCGCTCTTTTATACGGCGTCAGCGTTTTCTGCGGACTTGTTTTGAATCTGTTTTTCTGATCCCCTTTCCCCTTCCATATTTTGAATTTCTGACAAATACTTCATCGTTTCGTCATCGGGTCGAAATATTTTCTTTGAAAATTTCATGAATTCGCAATACCTTTTCATCTGAAAAGAGGTATGCTATAAGAAAAACATACGCACAAGACAGATCGATAAAAGGAGCTTTCATATGCAAACGCGAGAACAACCAACAAATCGCCGCAGCCGAAAGGCGGCAAAAAGAAGACGGCGGATCATCATAAGGGTGAGCATCCTTCTCCTGCTTCTCATCGCCCTGGGCTTTGGCGTTTATAAGGGACTTGGCGCTCTGGTTCCGGCCCTGTCCGATGCGATCTTTTCGGACAAGCCCAAGCAGGAGGAACCGGCTCCCCCTCAGGAAGCAGTTCTTTCCTCCAGCTTTTCTCCCGACCAGCTTTCCAGCCCCGATATGTGCCTTGTGGATTTATATGACCATCAGATCCTGGCCGAACATAACAGCCAGACGCGGGTCTCCCCGGCGTCTCTTACCAAGATCATGACCGCCCTTGTGGCTATAGAGCATCTGGAGGATCTGCAAAAGCCTCTGACAGTTCCCCAGTCTATCTTCTCTTACCTGTATGCCTCCCACGCCTCCGTGGCCGGCTTCAGTCCCAACGAGCAGCTTCCCGCCATAGATGTTCTCTATGGCTGCGCCCTCCCCAGCGGCGCAGATGCCTCCCTGACTCTGGCGGTTTCTATCGCAGGCTCCGAAGCGGGCTATGTGGAGCTGATGAATCAGAAAGCCCAGGAGCTTGGCCTTTCCGATACCCATTTTCAAAACGTCAGCGGTCTTTACGCCCCTGATCATTATTCCACCGCAAGGGACATGGCTTTATTATTTGAAACGGCGCTGGAAAACGAAACCTTCCGGGAAATTTTTTCCGCCGCCTCCTATACCACGACCCCTACCTCTTTCCATCCGGAGGGGCTGACCTTCCGCAGCACCATGTTCGGCAGAATGTCCTCTCCTTACTTCAAGGACGGTCAGATCCTGGGAGGCAAAACCGGCTACATCAGCGATGCGGGCATGTGCCTTGCCAGCTACGCCATCAGAAAGGAGCGCCCCTTCCTTTTGATTACCATGGGCGCCGATGGAGATCCCTACGGAGACCCGCTGCATTTATGGGACGCCTTTACTGTCTATGACAGCCTGATAGACGCGCCAAAACAGGAGAGCTCCGATAAGGAAAACGCCTCCTGATCAGGGTGATAAAGGAGCAAAAGCATGAAACAAAAATGGCAGCTTAAGCTGACAAAAAAGCAAAAACGAATTCTTCTGGCCGGCGCGGTTTTATTTCTGATCCTGATGGGACTTGTCACCCTGTGGCTTATGCCTTTTTTCAGCCGCCTTTCCCAGCCCTCCTTCCAGCAGGATTTTCAGCAATGGGCCCAGCAGCAATCCTGGCGGGCATGGCTGGCCCTGCTTGTCATCCAGTTTATCCAGGTCGTCATCGCCTTCATCCCCGGCGAACCGGTGGAGGTCCTGGCAGGCTTTGTCTGCGGCCCCTGGGGCGGCCTTGCTTTGTGCCTTCTCGGCTGCGTGATCGCCTCCGGCTTCGTTTTTCTTCTCACCCGCAAATTCGGCTCAGCCCTGATACACCGGCTTTTCGGCACAAATAAGATCGCTGAATTCGACTTTCTCAAGGATTCCAAAAAAGTGGAGCTTGTGGTATTCCTGCTGTTTCTGGTTCCCGGCACCCCAAAGGACCTTCTGACCTATATCGTCAGCGCCAGCCCCATCCGTCTTTCCACCTTCCTGGGCCTTTCCACCCTGGCGAGGATCCCCTCTGTCATCACCTCCACCTTTGTCGGCGCCCATGTAGGGCAGGGCAACTGGGCCATGGCCCTGATCATCTTTCTTTTCACAGCCGCCGCAGGCATTTCCGGCATCCTCTTCCGGGACAGATTCATGAACTTTTGCGCAAATCTCAGCAAGCGCCAAAAGCCTCCCCGATAAGCAAAAAAGAAAACGGGGGAAGCCGCAGAAAGGTTTCCCTCGTTTTTTTGCGTCTATAAATGGGCATTTCAGAGGCCCAAGCGCCCTTTCGCACCCAGCCGGAGCTTTTCCCTTTTTCCTACAGCGTCAGAGAAGGCGCGCTGTAGGTTCTGCTTCCCAGCTCGCTGTCCACCATGTAGAGCCCCTTGGGATCGCTGCAGAAAAGGTCGAATTTTTTGACAAGGCCTTCGGCGTTGGTTTCTTCCTCCCCCTGTTCCTTTACAAACCAGTCCAGAAACTGCATGGTTCGGAAATCCTTGGCTTCATGAGCCGCTTCGTAGATGGTATGGATCAGTGAAGTGACATAGCGCTCATGCTCAAGCCCCTTTTCCAAAGGCGCCTTCAGGCTGTCCAGCTTGGCGTCGGGCTTGGCGATGGCTTCCAGGGTTACCTTTTCACCGTTGTTTTGCAGATATTCCACAAACAGCATAGCGTGGTCCCTTTCTTCCTGCGCCTGGATCTTATACCAGTTAGCGAAGCCCTCCAGGCCTTCTTCCTGAAAATAATTGGAAAAATCCAGATATAAATAGGCTGAATAAAACTCTTTGTTTACCTGCTGATTGAGCAGATCGGTCACTTTTTTGTCAAGCATATCGTATTCCTCCTTTTTTATTTTGCACAGATTTTATTTTGCACAGACCGGTCCAAAAGACAGATACCGGCGCTATTTTCATCATACAACGGTTTCC
>CALWZU010000025.1 GCA_944386095.1 uncultured Clostridia bacterium
TCTGCCTCAGACCCGGCTGTTTTTTCTGTTTCGTCAGGGCCGGACAGCTCAAGAAATACCTCTTCCAGGCTGGCCTTTTTTGGAATCAGCTCCAAAAGGACCGTTTCTGCCTGGGAAAAGACAAGAAAAATATCCCGGCAGGCCTGATAGACATCCTCTGTTGTTACATGGATCAAAACAGAGGTCCTTTCCTTTTCTTCTCCCTTCCATTCCACTGCGGAAATGCCGGGAACATTTTTCAGCAGCTCTTCCAGCAAAAAAAAGGCGGATAAAATGATTTTTCGGTGAAGATTTCATGAAGGTTTTTCTTAGGCAAACTTTTGAAAGAGAATATGGAATATGGTATCCTAAATGAGAAAATCTTATCAATAGAGAAAAAAAGACCCCTATGATGAAAATAAACGCGGGGAAAAAACAAGAGGAAAAAGGCGAAAAGGAGGGCGTCAGAGGCAGATGGCGGAAACAGAAAAGCAAAAAGGCGCTCCGGAGGCGATCCGGATCAAAGGCGCCAGGGTACATAATCTGAAGAATATCGATGTGGAGATCCCTCTGCATCAAATCGTGGGAATCGCCGGGGTATCCGGCTCGGGAAAATCTTCCCTGGCTTTGGGCGTGCTGTATGCGGAAGGCTCCCGGCGTTACCTGGAGGCGCTGTCCGCCTACACCAGAAGGCGTATGACCCAGAGCGCAAAGGCGGACGTGGATGAGGTTTTGTATGTACCGGCGGCCCTGGCCCTGCATCAAAGGCCGGGCGTTCCCGGGATCCGCAGCACCTTTGGCACGGGGACAGAGCTTTTAAACAGCCTCAGGCTGATGTTTTCCAGGCTCGCAAGCCATCGGTGCCCAAGGGGCCATTATGTGGAGCCTTCCCTTGCCGCAGCGGCGGGGCGGCCTCTTGTATGTCCGATATGCGGCGCATCCTTTCATGCGCCAAGCGCGGAAGAGCTGTCCTTTAACAGCCAGGGCGCCTGCCAAAGCTGCGGGGGGACGGGAATCGTCAGAGCTGTGGATGAAGGATCCCTGGTGCCGGATGAGAGCCTGAGCATCGACGAGGGGGCGGTAGCGCCTTGGAATTCCCTGATGTGGTCTCTGATGACCCAGGTGTGCCGGGAAATGGGCGTCAGAACCCATGTCCCTTTTCGGGAGCTGACAGAGGAAGAAAGGGAAATTGTATTTCATGGGCCGGCGGAAAAAAAGCATATCTTTTATCATCCGAAAGGGTCTAATCAGGCGGGAGAGCTGGATTTTACTTATTTTAACGCGGTTTATACCGTAGAAAACGCTCTGGCTAAGGTAAAGGATGAAAAAGGGATGAAGCGGGTAGAGCGGTTTTTGAAGGAATCCATCTGCTCCGAGTGCAAGGGGACCCGGCTGTCAGAAGAAGCCCGGGCGCCGAAAATCAAAGGGATCGGCCTGGATGAGGCCTGCCGGATGAGCTTGTCAGAGCTGGTTTTGTGGGTGGGGTCGATAGAAGAAAGCTTGCCGGGGCCTATGAGGCCTATGGCAAAGAGCATCTGCCAGTCCTTTCAGCAGACGGCAAAACGGCTGATGGAGCTGGGCCTTGGGTATTTGACCCTGGATCGGGCCGCTTCCACCCTTTCTACCGGAGAACGGCAGCGGATGCAGCTGGCAAGGGCGGTGCGCAACCGCACGACGGGGGTTTTATATGTTTTGGACGAGCCCTCTATAGGACTGCATCCCGCGAATATCCAGGGATTGATAAGGGTGATGGAGGATCTGAAAAGGGACGGGAATTCGGTGCTGCTTGTGGATCATGATATCCAGGTTTTGAAAGAGGCGGACTGGATCGTCGAAATGGGCGAGGGCGCAGGAGAGGCCGGCGGCAGTGTGATTGCCCAGGGAAGCCCCCGGCAGCTTTCCGCCTGCTTTGGATCCCTGATAGGGCCTTTCCTTTCGGGGGAAAAACGGATCGGGGAAAAGAAGGCCTGCCGGAAAGAGGCTCTGTTTAGCCAGGGGCGGATTCATATGGAATGCGGTCCCATTCATACGGTAAAGCCTCTTGAGGTGGATTTTCCAAAGGGCCGGATGACGGTGGTCACCGGCGTATCCGGTTCGGGGAAGACCACGCTGGTTTTGGAAAGCCTGGCGGCGGGACTGGAGGCCCTTACCGGCGGCGGGAAGCTGCCGGAGCATGTAAAAAAGCTTCAGGGACCGGGAATTCGAAGAGTAAAGCTCATCGACGCCGCGCCTATCGGCATCAACATCCGTTCCACGGTGGCCACCTACGCTAATGTTCACGACGAGCTGCGAAAGAGCTTTGCCAGGACCGCCGAAGCGAAACGGCAGGGCTATAAGGCGGGGGATTTTTCCTATAACACGGGAAGGCTGCGATGTCCTCAATGCGATGGAACGGGAAGCATCAGCCTGGATGTGCAGTTTTTGCCCGATGTGGAAATCACCTGTCCCGGATGCAAAGGCAGCCGGTATGGGGAAAAGGCCTGGGAGATCCGGGATGAAATGGGAGGAGAAGCCGCCTTCTCTTTACCGGAGCTGATGGGAATGGATGTTTCGCAGGCCATTTCCGCCTGCCGGGAAAAACGGCTGATTCGTCAGCGGCTGCAGGTTCTGGAGGATCTTGGCCTTGGGTATTTGACTCTGGGAGAGGCCACTCCCAGCCTTTCCGGAGGAGAAGCCCAGAGGCTGAAGCTGGCCAGTGAAATGGGCAGGGGCCAGGAGGATACCGTTTTTATTTTTGACGAGCCGACTATCGGCCTTCATCCGCTGGATGTAAAGTCGCTGCTGGGAGTGTTTCAGACTTTGATGGAAAAGGGCGCAACCGTTATCGTGATCGAGCATGATCTGGATGTGATCCGTAACGCCGACTATGTGGTGGACATGGGCCCGGGGGGAGGGGGCGAAGGGGGACGGATCGTGGCCTGTGGCATACCGGAGGAAATCATGAAAAACAAAGAGAGCGTAACGGGCCGTTTTCTGGCGGAGAAGGAATCAGAGGGGTTTTTGTGATAAAAGGGAGAGGAAAGCTTTTTGAAGGAAGTTTCTGAAAGAAGCTTCTGAAAGAAAAAAGGGCGCGCAGGACGTCCCGTATTCAAAAAAGAAAAAAATCCTAAAAAAAAGGGGAATAATTCTCAGCAAACCTCTTTTATTTTCCATACATTTGTATTAGTATATAGGCGATGGGTATAAAGAAACGTTTATATAAAAACGAACCTTTTAAAAGCGGGCGATTGCCTGTCTTTTTGCTGAAGGTATGAAAGTGGAACGAAATCACATTTTTGTCCCATGACAAAGCAAGTCTTTTTTTGTATGATTAAGTCATTCGATAAGGAAAGGGGCTTCTAAAATGAGCAGTATCACAGACAAGATGAAAAGCGTCGCATTCAAGAGCGCTATGAAGACAGCGATCAGCTATCTGGATAAGGATCCTGACGCAAATGCCATTAAGGTCATGAACCTTGTAGATAAATTTATGCCGGCGGATTGGTACGTACCCCAGAGAGCCGCGATCCGCGAAGCCATCGAAACGAAAAATAACTGGTATCAGGTGGTAGAAAAGGTTTGGGATCTGGATCCCGGCGTCCGAAAGGCGTTTTTTACGAATTTTATGGTAAATGCCAGCCTGTCGGGCAGCGCCGTTCAGGAGGATGAGATAGACAAAGAAGGATGCAATATCCCCTGGGCGATCCTGATGGATCCTACTACGGCCTGCAATCTTCACTGTACCGGCTGCTGGGCGGCGGAATACGGCAACCGTCTGAATCTGAGCTTTGAGGATATGGATTCCATTGTGACCCAGGGCAAAGCCCTTGGCGTATTTATGTATATTTTTACCGGAGGAGAGCCGCTGGTTCGCAAAAAGGACATTATCGCCCTTTGCGAAAAGCATTCCGACTGCGAATTCCTGTCCTTTACCAACGGTACGCTGATCGATGAGGAATTTTGCCGGGAAATGCTGCGGGTCAAAAATTTCGTGCCGGCTCTGAGCGTAGAGGGCTTTGAGACCGCCACCGACGGAAGGAGAGGAAGCGGCACCTATCAGAAGGTGGTTCACGCCATGAAGCTTTTGAAGGAGCATCGGCTTCCCTTTGGAATCTCTACCTGCTATACCAGCGCAAATTACGACGATGTCAGCAGCGAAGCGTATTTTGACCAGATGATCGACTGGGGTGCGCTGTTCGTATGGTATTTCCATTATATGCCCGTTGGACAGGGCGCCGCTCCTGAGCTTCTGCCCACCCCTGAGCAGAGAACGGAAATGTACCGGCGGATCAGAAAATATCGTGAGACAAAACCGATTTTCAGCATGGATTTTCAGAACGATGCGGAGTTTGTGGGAGGCTGCATTGCCGGCGGCAGAAGATATTTGCATATCAATGCGGCGGGAGATGTAGAGCCCTGCGTTTTTATCCATTACTCCAACGCCAACATTCACCAGTGCACCCTTCTGGAAGCACTGAAAAGCCCGATTTTCATGGAATATTACAAGGGCCAGCCCTTCAATGACAATATGCTCAGGCCCTGTCCCATGCTGGAAAATCCGGAATTTTTGCGGGAAATGGTGAAAAAGACCGGCGCTAAATCCACAGACTGCGAGCAGCCCGAGGATGTGGATACCCTTTGCGACCGGACGGAGCCTTACGCTCAGCGCTGGGCGCCGGTAGCCGAAGAGCTGTGGAAGGAAAACCGGGAGGAAAAAGAGCAAAGGAGCGGCTGCGAACGCTGCATTGGCTGAGAAGCATCCGGTTTTCGGATGTGACTGTATTCGAAACATCAAAAAGGGAGCCGATCTGACCCTTAGGTGAGGCGGCCCCCAAAAGTCTAGCTTTTGGGGGTCAGTTCAAGGTTCAGAGGCTTCCTTTTTTATCATTTTTTGAGGTGCTTATCTTGAAAAAGCCGTCATCTATATGATTTTCGGACAGCTGAAGGAAAAGCGCCGCCATAAAGCGGGATTTAAAGGGAAACCGTCAAAGCCTGGCTTAAAGGGGATTCTTCACCCTCTACCACAGCGGAAACGGCCAGCTGGTAGGAGGCGCTTTCATCCAGGACTCTCAGGGCGGCGGAATAGTCGCTTCCGTGGCTGAAGCGGTAGGGGAAGCCGTAGTTTGTGAATACCTTGTAGGCATCCTCTGAGGAGGTGCGGTAATATAAAAGATAATAATCGGCATTTTCAACCGGATCCCACTGCAGATAAATGCTGTTGTCCTGCTTGGCCACAAGGGTCAGGTTTTGAGGCGCCAGGGCCTGGGCCAGCTGCTGTGAAAATTCGGAAAGAGACTGGTGGAGGCGCTGATCCAGCGTATCCAGCAGATTGATGGGAATGGCAAAGCCCAGATTTTGTCCCTGGGAAACGCCGGCATAGGTAATGCCCACCAGTTCGCCATAGGCGTTAAAAAGGGCGCCTCCGGAGCTTCCGGAGCTGATGGCGGCGGTGATTTGCAGCTCGCTGTCCCGGATGGAGGAAATGATGCCCTCGGAAACGGTGTTTTGCAGGCCGTAGGGGCTGCCGATGGCCACAACGGTGTCGCCGATGGAAAGCTGGTCGGAATCCCCTATGGTGACCGGCGTAAGATCCTCCCGGTCAATGCGGATCAAAGCCAGATCCAGATCGGCGTCGTAGTCCTCCACATAAACCTCTCCTTCGTAGACGCTGCCGTCGTTGAAGGTGACCGCCATGGATTGAAGGCCTTCTATCACATGATAGTTGGTCAGGATCAATCCGTCCGTGCTGAGGATAACGCCGCTGCCCTGCCGGAGGCCGTCTGAAACAGAGCCCTCAAGCAGCACGACGCTTTCCCGCCGGTTTGCGATTTGCGAAATACGCAGCTCCTGCCGGTTGTCCTGGGAGGAGATGATGGTTTCCAGGAAACGGCTGACCTTATCCTGAGAGAGCTTGCCTTCTCCCGCCAGTTTTTCCACCAGAAGGAGGCTGCTGTCTTTGACCGGAAACCGCAGGGCTTCATAAGTCAGGCGGACGGCGTCCGCTCTTGTGAAGGAGGAGGAGGAAAGCTGTCCGGCCAGGTCTTCATCCAAAAGCCCGATGGACTGGGCGAAGGACATGGCCTGAGAATAGGTGAAGTCTCCCTGGCTTTCGGTATAGCCCAAAGCCCGGAGCATAAAGACCGTATACATCTGCGCAGTGGTAGAAAGAGAAGCGCCGAAGCGGGTGTCGCTGATACCGGCTACAAGACCGTTTTCATAGGCATAAGCGGCATAACCCAAAGCCCATTGGGGTACGTCTGAAAAGGGTATGGAGGCATTTTCCAGCTGCCGGGACTGGTCTTCCGCGCCCAGCATCCGGACCAGCATGGCGGTGCTTTCGGCTCTGGTAGGCGCCCGGTCCAGGTCATAGCCCTGATCGGTTCCGTAAAAAACGCCGAGCTGATAGAGGCTGTCTGCGTATGCCGTATCCTGTTTGGTGGCGGCAAAGGCGGCCTGAGGAAGAAATAACAGAACAAGACACAATATCAGAAGAATATGATAAGGCTTTCGGGGATGGGATTTCAACATAAATTGCCTCTCTTTCCTGGTTGCCGGCGGTAAACCCCGGCCTTCTGCCAGGGACGGCGCCCTGGGAGGGATGGGGATCATGAACGTAAATATCAAGAATGTTAACAGGATACATAATACAATCAAAATCTGAAAATTATGTGTGCAGCCTGTGGAATTTATCGGAAAGCTGGTTTTAAAAAAGACGAAGGGCCGGAACGCGCGGCCTTTCCTTAAGAAAATTTTATCAGCAAAAAGCATATGAGACAAGCGCTTTCATGGTATAATGAAAGCAATGTAAACGGACAGGATGAAACAGGGGGAAACTTTCCTCCAGGCGGCCGGACAGGGAGCCGGGAAAGGAGAAATATGATGGATCAGCTGAGGGTATGGTCGGTTTATTTCAGTGCGACGGGCACGACGGAAAAAATCGTTAAAAAGATCGGACAGTATCTGAGCCGGGAAGAGGGCTGCGAAGGCCAGATGTTTGATTTTACATTGCCTGAGAATCGAAAAAAACCTTTGACATTTCAGCCGAAGGATCTGGTGATTTTCGGGACGCCGGTTTATGCAGGACGGGTGCCCAATGTACTGCTTCCCTATTTGAATACCCTGGAGGGGGGCGGCGCATTGGCGGTGCCGGTGGTTTTGTTTGGCAACCGGGATTATGACGATGGACTGATCGAGCTGAGGAATATCCTGGAGGACAGAGGCTTTCATACCATTGGGGGAGGCGCGTTTGTGGGAGAACATTCCTTTTCCCGTATCCTGGCGGCGGGAAGGCCTGATGAGCAGGACCTGGAAAAGGCGGAGACCTTTGCCCGGCAGATCCATCAGAAGATCTCCCAGGCAAAAAAAGAAGGAAATTTCCCGGAAAGCCTGATTGCCCAGGGCCCGGCGCCGGTAAAGGGGCAGACGCCGATCAGACCCTACTATCAGCCCAGAGACAGACAGGGAAATCCCATCGATATCCGCAAGGTAAAGCCCAAGACCTCGGAGGAATGTATCGACTGCGGCCTGTGCGCCCAGGTTTGCCCTATGGGCTCTATCGATAAAATGGATGTAAGAGCCTGGACGGGAATCTGTATCAAATGCGGCTCCTGCATTAAAAAATGCCCTATGGGAGCGAAATATTATGATGACCAGGGATATCTGTATCATCAGCATGAGCTGGAGCTGGGCTATACCAGGCGGGCGGAGCCGGAATGGTTCCTGTAAGCAAAACGGATAAAAGGGCAGCTTGTCTGGAAAAATTCAGAAAAGCTTCACAGGTTGTTAATTATACAAATGTCAAAAAAATGATATAAAAGATATAGTCATAAAGACAAGACATAAACGGGGCCGGTCTGTTCCCGGAGAAAGGAAGTGAGAGGCGGTTCATGAAGGAAAAAAAAGTCATTCAACATAATTTTGATCAGCTAGCGGAGCTTTGCCGGGAAAATTCCCGGATCGACAGCAGGCTTTACGGCCAGTACCATGTCAAAAAAGGCCTTAGAGACATCAACGGAAAGGGTGTTTTAGCGGGGCTGACGCAGATTTCAAAAATCCAGGCCTATGAAGAAAAGGACGGGGAAATCATTCCCTGCGACGGAAGGCTGTATTACAGAGGCATTAATATCTATGATCTGGTGGACGGCCTGATCCGGGAGGGAAGGATGGGCTATGAGGAAGTGGCCTATCTCCTTTTATTCGGACAGCTGCCCAGCCGTCAGGAGCTGGAAACCTTTAATCATATGCTGGCAAAGCTAAGGACGCTTCCCAGGAATTTTGTCAGGGATATCGTGATGAAGGGGCCCAGCAAGGATATGATGTATACCCTGTCCAAAAGCGTTCTGATGCTGGCGGGCTATGACCACAGGGCTGATGACCTTTCTCTGCCTAACGTGCTGCGCCAGTGCATGATGCTGATCGCAGTGTTCCCGATGCTGGCGGTATACGGATATCACGCGTATAATCACTATATCAGGGGAGAGAGCTTTTACATCCATAATCCCAAGGAGGATTTATCCACGGCGGAAAACCTCCTGCGGATGCTGCGGCCCGATACCCGCTATACCATGCTGGAGGCAAAGGTGCTGGATCTGGCGCTGATTCTGCACATGGAACACGGAGGAGGGAACAATTCCACCTTTACAACCCATGTGGTCAGCTCTTCCGGAACGGATACCTATTCGGTGATGGCGGCGGCGCTGGGTTCTTTGAAGGGGCCCAAGCACGGAGGGGCGAATTATAAGGTGATCCGGATGATGCAGGATCTGAAAAAGGTGGTCAGAGATCCTTCCGATCAGGACGAGGTAGATCATTACCTTACAAAGCTTCTGCGTAAAGAGGCCTTTGACAAAAAAGGACTGATTTACGGGATGGGCCATGCGGTTTATTCGATTTCCGATCCCAGAGCGCAGGTTTTCAAGCGCTTTGTGCGGCAGCTTTCAGAAGAAAAGGGCCTGACGGAGGATTTCAAGCTGTTTTCCATGGTAGAGACCCTGGCGCCCCAGGTCATTGCAAGAGAAAGAACCATCTACAAGGGCGTCAGCGCCAATGTGGATTTTTACAGCGGCTTTGTTTATTATATGCTGGGTATACCAGAGGAGCTTTATACGCCGATTTTCGCTATCGCCAGGATCGTAGGCTGGAGCGCCCACCGGCTGGAGGAGCTGATCAACGTGGATAAGATCATCCGTCCGGCTTATGAAAGCATCGGCAAGGAGCAAGCCTATGTCAATCTGGACGACCGGTAAAAGGGGCGGGGCAAAAAGGAAATATAAGAAATAAAACAAAAACCGGGATTTATCTGAAGGGATCCCGGTTTTATTTCGCCCTTTATAAGGCAGAGGGCGGGCTTATGAAAATCATTTATTTAAACTGGATGGGAACAAGATCCTCTGTCAGGCGGTCAAAATGAAAGCCTGCGGCAGCCAGTTCTTCGATCATTCTGGGCAGGGCGGCCGCCGTTGTTGCCTTTGTGGAGCTGTCGTGCATCAGGACGACGGCGTATTTTTTGCCGGAAGCGCCTTTGACTACGTTTTCGATGATCTGTTCCGCCGGGACGTTCTGGCCGGAAGCGTCTCCGGAGGAAACATTCCAGTCAAAATAGGTAAAGCCCCTGCTGTTCATCTCATTTTTGATCGCGTCAAAGGTCTGGAATTTTTTGTTGGCGTAGGCGTTGGTAGTGCCGCCGGGGAAGCGGAACATCGTCGGCTTTACGCCGGTTTTTTCATAGATCCAGGTATACAGCTCATAATAGTCGGCAAGGAAGTTATCTAAAGAGGCATAAATGGTCTGGTATTGATGGGACCAGGTATGCATCGCCAGGGTATGGCCCCGGTCGACGATTTCCTTGTAGTAGGAGCTGAGGGTTTCGTCTTTTTTGCCGGTGACAAAGAAGGTGGCCTTTACACCGTAAGCATCCAGCGTGTCCAGAATCTGCGGCGTGATTTTGGAAGGCCCGTCATCAAAAGTCAGGTAGACCATAGGCTCCTGAGGGATATAAGCCGGCTCCATGCGCCAATCCACCACCATGTCGGGATACAGATCGGAGAGGGGCTTTCCCTGATAGCCATATTGCTGATCTTGCTGGGCGACCTCAAGATCAGGCGGGTGCAGAGCCGCCTCCAGCCGGGTAGAAAGCGTATTGTTGCTGTGACGAAGCATCAGATTGTCCACTCCAAGGACGATGATCAGGACCAAAAGGACAAGGGCGAGGATGTTTCTGCCCTTTGGACGAAAACGAACCTTTTTTTTCAAGGAGCGTCTGACAGCGTGAGGCTGGCCCGGCTGAGCTGTTTGAGGCCGTTCCGGAGAAGCAAGGGATTCGTTTTTTTGAGCCGTCTTTTTTTGATCATAGCGAAGGGTATGCCTTGCCGGGCTGCCGGAAAAGGTCCCTTCGGCTTTTTTGTTTCGATCAGAGCGAAGGCCTGTGGCCGGTCCGCTGTACCTTCCGTGATACAGGGACGGTGCCTGCCGGAAGGAAGCTTCCTGACGGCTGGCAGGAGATGAGGAGGGAAGCGCCGCTTCCCTTTTTCTGTGGCTGCCCTCGGCCTCGCTTTCCTGGCCGGAGCCGCCCTTTGTGGATGGATGAAGTCTGGGATTTTCCTGGCTGTGCTGCATGTTGTGATCGCCACTCCTTTTACGCCATGCAATCGATTTAACGGATACGGTTTTTGCGGTTTTTCGACACCGCATTTATGGCTTCATTCTAGCATAGGGAAAAGGGGTTTACAACGGTCTTGGAAAGCGAAATACGGGAAAAATCCCGTTTTCATAAAAGCTTCAGAAAGTTGTATTTTTCTGGAATTATTAGAGGGTTTTCCCGGTTTTGCGGGAAAGGATCAGAGCCCTTTTTCCTTCAGGTCTCTGACCAGCCAAAGATATAGCTGGGAAAGATCGTCAAAGGGCGTTTCATCAAGAAAAACGGGGAGAGATTTTCTGTAACGGCCGGTCATCTGCACATGGGAAACCCCTTTTGCGTCTCTGGCCCGGAGGACGCCTAAAGTCCTGCCCCATCCGGCAGACCAGGCAGCGACCAGCCCGTCGTTTTCTCCTTCGATGCCCAGGATGATCCGATGGAAGAATGCAAAGCGCAGATGGCTGAGCCCCCGGTTCATGGACGCGGCAACGCTTTGGTACAGTACCCGGGGATCATCGGGATTTTCCCGATTGAACCGGGCCATGGCCTTTGGCGTTACCTGATGAAAGAAGGGGCCGGGAGCGGGATGCTTGTCTCCCAGGCGTTTGCCGTGAAAAAAGAAAAGAAAAGCGACGGCCTTCATGATCAGGGGATGAGAGCGCAGAAGCCAATTCATGGAGAGGGAGCCGAAATGAGGGGTGGAAAAGGTGGTCAGAGAGGCGACTTTGGCGCCCATGCCCAGGGAAGAAATCAGGAATCGGGCTTCCAATCCCCCTTTGGAGTGGGCGAGGATATGGACTTTTTCTTTCTGGCTATGCTCCAGGATTGCTTCGATCCGTTTCTGAAGGAACCGGGCGTTTTCTTCAATGCTGCCGCAGGCGCTTTGATGGCCGAAGTAGACCCGGGCGCCCCGGGCGCGAAGAAGGGCGGGAATAGATCCCCAGTAGCTGCAGGCTTCCGTGTCCTGATAGCCGATGCCGTGAAGCATCAGCAGAGGATAACGGGTTGCGCAGTCGGCGCCTGGGCAGGCGCAGGTTTTTTCCTGGGGTTGGTTTGGGGTTTTTTTCATAGAAAAACTCCTTGAAAAGCCGGTATGGGCCGGTAAAGAGGGGCTTTGGCGCGGCGCTCTTTGGAGAAAAACCGGTTTTTCGGTTCAGGCTGTATAATATTTAATGTTGTGATAATCCAGGAATTTTTTGATAATGTCTACGTGCAGGCATATGCCAAGATGCAGATCCTGCTGGGGCATGTGGCGGTTTGCCATCTGCAGCCCGTAGATCAGCCCTCTTTCATCGAAAAGCGGGCCGCCTCCCCGGGGATTAGCGCAGGGCGTACTCAGCTCGATACCGTATTTTCCGCTTTGATCAGCCAGGAAGCGGGTGAGCATTCCTTCCATGGGAAAGCGGGGAGAATTCATTTTTCCGGAGCCGGTCCATTCGATGGAATCGGTTTCCTGATTGAACTGAAAATTAGAAAATTCAGGGAAGGGATAGCCCAGCCGGCAAAGAAATTTTCCCTGCCGGACGGAATTCCCGTATTTGGCTAGGATTGCGTGGTTTTGGTATTTTCTTTCTTTGAAATCATTGAATTTAAGAATCGCCAGGTCGTATTGGGGATGCTTGTGACAGGTATAGCCGGAAAGAGAATCTACGCAGTCGATAAAAACGCTGCGGATCTGCACGGGGGTTTCCGGCTGATATCCGTAGGCGGCTTCCAGGTTTTTCAGCTTTCCTTCATAGTGCCAGTCCCGTTTCAGGGCGTTTTTTTCCTCCCGGAACCGGGCGTATTTTTTTTCCATTTGAGATGAGGCGATGAGCATATCCGCAAAGGAGCGGGTGGTGATGGCGCAGCCTTCATCGTTGATGAAAAGCAGGGTGGCGGAGGAGGGAATGATGGTCTGATCCTTATATTTTCTCATGATCGTATGAACGGGCCGCATGGAGGCGGACACCTTTTCGATGGCATCTTCAAACATGATATCACTTCCTTGGTTTTATATTTGGGTTGTATATGCAGGGATTGGTTTAAGGGGCTGTAGATGGAAAGGGAAGGGGAAACCCTTTCCGGTTTTATTTTATCAGTATCGGGATGACAGCGCAAGGCCGGGAAAAACAGGTGAACATTCTCCCGGGAGTGTGGTAAGATGATACTATATGAAATTTACGGCCCCGGGCGGGCGGCTGGAAGGGAAAGGCAGGTCTTCTGATGAGCAGGCGGACAGTTGAAAAACAGACGCGGGTGGCTGTGATCGGCGGCGGCGCTTCCGGTCTTGCGGCGGCTGCGGCGGCGGCCGCAGCGGGCGCCTTTGTAATGGTTTTGGAAAAGGAAGAACGGGTGGGAAGGAAGCTTTTGGCCACGGGAAACGGCAGATGCAACTACAGCAACCGGTATGTGGATATAAAGGATTACAGAAGCAGGGATCTTGACAAGGCAGAAAAGATCCTTTCCCGGATAGGGCAAAAAGAAACCCTTGCTTTTTTTGAAAGGCTGGGAATCTGGCCCAGAGCGGATGAAAGCGGAAGGATTTATCCAAGCAGCGAACAGGCGGCTGCGGTTTTGGATGTGCTGCGGATGGAGCTGAGGCGTCTTGGCGTGGAAATCTTCTGCGGATGGCCGGTGAAAGAGTTGAAAAAGGATCCGAAGGGAGGCTTTCGGATCATCGGACAAAAGGGGGAACAAAAAAAGGCGGATCGGGTCATTATCGCCTGCGGAGGCATGGCAGGGGCTCAGTATGGATGCAGCGGAGACGGCTATGCTTTGGCAAGGGCCTTTGGGCATCAGATCATAAAGCCTTTGCCCGCATTGGTGCAGCTGAGCGCAAAGGGGGATTTCTTCCGGCATTTGAAGGGCGTCAGAGCCAAGGGCCGGGTTTGCCTTGAATGGGAAGGGACCGTTGTGGCGGAGCAATCAGGAGAAATCCAGTTTACCCAGTGGGGGCTGTCGGGCATTTGCATTTTTGATCTGAGCGGACAGGCTATGGAACTGCTTGACCAGGGAAAGGACTGCGGGATCCGTATCGACCTGTTTCCGCAAATCCAGCCAGATGCGTTTTACAGCAGGCTTTTGAACCGTCTGTCGGTATCCGGCCACAAAAGCGCAGAGGAATTTTTAGAAGGAATGATCCATAAAAAGCTGATCGGCGTGGTGCTGAGGGCCTGCGGCGTGGAAAGCCCGGCTGTTCCGGCTTCAGAGCTGGGAGAAAAACGGATTCATGCCATAGCCGCCATGCTGAAGGGATGGCGGATCCCGGTAACAGGGGCAAGGCCCTGGAGCGAGGCCCAGACTACTTCAGGGGGCGTCCGGCTTTCCCAGATCGATCCCGGCACGATGGAATCCCTTCTTCAGAAGGGCCTGTATTTCGCAGGGGAGGTGCTGGATGCCCAGGGAAGGTGCGGCGGGTATAACCTCCAGTGGGCCTGGTCTACGGGACTTTTGGCAGGAAGGAGCGCCGCCGGCCTGTGAGGAGGCGCTTTGAAGCCGTGGGCATCCGGACAGAAAGGAAAAGGAGATCCGTCAGGAGCGGAAAATAAACAGCGGGAGAGAAAAATGCTGCAAATCAATGAAATCAAGCTGCGCTTACAGGAAGAAACCCGGGAAATCCCCGGCAAGATCGAAAAAAAGCTGAGATTGAAAAAGGGCCGGGTGAGCTGGTGGGAAATCGCAGGAGAATCGGTGGATGCCAGAAATAAGCCGGATATCCGGAGGGTTTATCGGGTCCGGTTCCGGGCGGAAAACGAGGAAGAGATCCTTAGAAGAGCAAAAGGGCTTAAAATTCCGGTCAGCCGGGTAGAGCCGTCCCGGAAGGAAAAGTGGATTTTTTCAGAGAGGGTTTTGGAGGAAGATCAGACCCAAGAAGGAAACGACCAAAGACCCCGTCTTTTACACCGGCCTTTGGTGGTGGGCTTTGGCCCCTGCGGCATTTTTGCGGCGTTGGTTCTGGCCAGGGCGGGATACCGGCCCTTGGTGCTGGAAAGAGGCAGACCTATGGATCAGCGGATCCGGGATGTAGAGGCCTTTTGGGAGACGGGGCGGCTGCTTCCCCAGTCCAATGTCCAGTTTGGAGAAGGCGGGGCAGGGGCGTTTTCGGACGGCAAGCTGACTACGGGTATCAAAAAGGACCAGCGGGTCCAATGGATCCTGCAGGCTTTGGTAAAGGCCGGCGCGCCGGAGGAGATCCTGTATAGACAAAAGCCCCACATCGGCACCGATCTTCTGCGGGAGGTGGTGGTGAGGCTCCGGCAAAGAATAATCGATGAGGGAGGAGAAATCCGTTTTGAAAGCCGCCTGACGGATCTGGATTTTCAGGGAAGGGAAGGAGGGCTTTCGGAGATAGAGATCAATGAAAAGGAGAGGCTTTCCTGCCAGGCATTGATCCTGGCGGTGGGTCACAGCGCCAGAGATACCTTTTCCCTGCTTTATGAAAGACAGCTTCCCATGGAGCAAAAGCCCTTTTCCATTGGCGTCAGGATCGAACATTTGCAGGAGATGATCGATGAAAGCCAGTACGCGGACCGGGAAGCGGCCCGGATCCTGGGAGCGGCGGACTATCGCCTGTCTTACCACTGCGGAAACGGGAGAGGGGTGTATACCTTTTGCATGTGTCCCGGCGGCTATGTGGTCGCTTCCGCTTCGGAGGAGGGGGGACTTGTGACAAACGGAATGAGCTATCATGGAAGAGACGGCCGAAACGCCAACAGCGCCCTTCTGGTAGGGGTCGGCCCGGAGGATTTCCCCGGGGAGCATCCCCTGGCGGGGGTGGCGTATCAGAGGAAATGGGAACAGGCGGCCTTCCGGCTGGGGGGAGGCGGATACCGGGCGCCGGCCCAGCGGCTGGGAGATTTTATGAAAGAAGACCCCTCCGAATATCGGACAATCCAGACAGAAACAGGACCCGAGCCTACCTACCGGCCGGGGGTGAGCTGGACGGATCTGTCCCGGTGCCTGCCCCGGGAGGTGGTTGCCGCTATGAAAGAGGCCATACCGGTTTTTGGGAAAAGGCTGCGGGGCTTTGACCGGGAGGACAGTATTTTGACCGGAGTGGAAACCAGGAGTTCTTCTCCGGTACGGATCCTGCGGGATCCCCAAAGCCTGGAAAGCTGGAGACAAGGGGTTTACCCGGCGGGGGAAGGGGCCGGATACGCAGGAGGCATCCTATCCGCTGCGGCGGACGGTATCCGGGCGGCGGAGGCGCTGATGAAAAAATGGGCGCCGCCTAAAACCCGGTGATAGGATACAGGAAGAGACAAGGGGCAGAAACAGCCTTTTTAACTTGACAAAGGAGAGACGAGCATGGGTGAGGAAAAAGAGAAAATAGAAAGGCTGGAGGCATACATACAGCAGATGGCGCCTCTTTCGCAAAAGGCGATGGAGCAGGCGAAAAAAAGAACGGACGCTTTGATGAAACCGCTGGGAAGCCTGGGAAAGCTGGAGGATGTCGCCATTCAGATCGCCGGCATAACAGGACGGGTGGAAAACGCATTTCCCGCTCGCTGTACGATCGTGATGGCATCGGACAACGGCATTTGCCGGGAAGGCGTAGCTTCGGCCCCTGTGGAGATCACCAGAATCCAAACGGAAAATATGGCCAGGGGCCTGACCGGGATTTCCGCTTTATCGGAAAATGAAGGCGCAGATGTTCTGGTCGTGGATGTGGGCATCGATGGCCGGTGTGAAAACCTGGATGAAAGAACAGGAGATCTGATGGAGGCTTCTTTACTGAGAGCCATGAGAGAAAAAAAGGTTGTCTGGGGAAAAATCCGGCCCGGGACAGACAGCTTCCGGCAGGGCCCGGCCATGACCCGGGAGGAAGCCCTTAAGGCTGTGGAAACGGGGATCCGTATTACGGAGGCGCTGATCCGGGCAGGCTATGGCTTGCTTGGGACCGGAGAAATGGGCATTGGCAATACCAGCAGCTCGGCGGCCCTTATCAGCGTTCTTTGCGGGGCTTTGCCGGAGAGGACCGTAGGACGGGGCGCAGGCCTGACAGAAGAAGCCTACCGGCATAAAATCCGGGTCATTACCCAGGGCATACAAAATAACGGACTGGCTGTACAGGAAGGAAAGAGAATGGTTTATACAGGAGTGGAGCAGGTGATCCAGGTGCTTCACAAGGTGGGAGGACTGGATCTTTGCGCGCTGACAGGCTGTTATCTGGCGGCGGCGAAAAACCGGACGCCTATTGTGGTGGACGGTGTGATTTCTATTGCGGCGGCGGCAGCGGCCTATTGTATGGCGCCTCTTTCCAAAGAATATATGATCGCCTCCCACCGCTCCGCAGAACCGGCCTATCAGGCGGCGGCAGCGACCCTGGGACTGCATCCCTGCCTGGATCTGGATATGAGGCTGGGAGAGGGAACCGGCTGTCCTCTGATGTTCGGCCTGATCCGGGCTGCCTGCGCCTGTCAAAGCAGGATCGCCTCTTTTGAAGAAATGCAGGTCAGCGGGGATTTTCTGGTAGATAACCGGTGAAAGGCGGCGGATGAAAAGCGGCGCCCTCAGCCGTTTTCATCGTGCCATTTTTTGATCGCCTGCATCCGTTCTTTTACCCGAAGCTCCATGCCCTGATCTGTGGGCTCATAGTAGCTTCTTCCCAGCAGGGAATCGGGCAGGCATTGCAGATTGGTGAGTTTATCTTTTGTATCATGGGCATATTGATAGCCTTTGCCGTAATCCAGTTCTTTCATCAGCTTTGTAGGCGCGTTTCGAAGAGGGAGCGGAACCGGTTCGGCCATCCGTTCCCGGGCGTCGGCGGAGGCTTTTATATAGGCGAGGTCAATGGCGTTGGATTTAGGCGCTAACGACATATAGGTGACCGCATGGGTCAGATGGACGCTGCACTCGGGCATACCGATAAAATGGCAGGCCTGGTAGGCGGCGACGGCGACCTGAAGAGCCCGGCTGTCCGCCATGCCGATGTCCTCGCTGGCAAAGCGCACCACTCTTCTGGCGATGTAAAGGGGATCTTCTCCTGCCTCCAGCATCCGGGCCAGCCAGTAGATGGCGGCGTTGACATCGCTGTTTCGCATGGATTTGTGCAGGGCCGAAATCAGATTATAATGTTCTTCTCCGTTTTTATCGTAAAGCAGGGTTTTTTTGCTGATGCACTGTTTTACGATTTCTTCTGTGACCGTTGTTTTTTCTCCATCGGTTTCTCCGTTTAAAATGACCATTTCCAGCGTATTTAAAGCGACCCGGGCGTCTCCGTCGGAAAAAACCGCAAGGGCGTGGAGGATGTCCGGTGAAATCCGGATCTGCTGATCTCCAAAGCCTTTGGGGCTTTCCAGGGCGTGGCGCATAAGACCTTCCAGATCTTCGGCGGAAAGAGGCTGAAGCACAAAAACCTTGCAGCGGGAAAGAAGGGCGGCGTTGATTTCAAAGGAGGGGTTTTCCGTGGTGGCGCCGATGAGAATGATGCTGCCCTTTTCCACAAAGGGGAGAAAGGCGTCCTGCTGGGCTTTGTTGAAGCGATGGATCTCATCTACGAAAAGGATGGTTTTTTCCCCCATGATCCGGTTGGATTCCGCCCGGTTCATAACCTCCTTGATCTCTTTGATACCGCTGGTAACGGCGCTGAAATCGATAAAATGGGATTTTGTTTTGCCGGCGATGATCCGGGCCAGAGTGGTTTTGCCTACGCCGGGCGGCCCCCAGAAAATCTTGGAGGAAATCTGATCCCGGTCGATGAGATGTCTGAGCACCTTTCCTTCCCCCAGCAAATGCTTCTGCCCTGCGAAATCTTCAAGGCGTTCAGGGCGCAGGCGGCTTGCCAGAGGATTATTGTGCTGCCGGTCATCAAAAAAGGAGGGTTGATACATATTGTGAAACTTCCTTTCGTAAAGGGTAAAATGTTGTGATATAATAAATCAGCGTAAATGTTACCTGGGCTTGGGCTGCCGGTGAGGTTTCCGGTTTTATTGTAGCATGTTTTGGGGGATCAGGCAAACAGACGTTCTGAAAAACCAAGACGGGAAAGAAAAAAGGCGGCCGGCCAGGCCGGAGACCGAAGGGCAAAGCTGGGTGATAAAAAGAAAAAAGGGGAATCGAGGGCATGATGATCCTGGTAATTGGCGGCGCCCGCAGCGGAAAAAGCGCTTTCGCGGAAAAGCTGGCAAAAGAAACGGAAAAGAAAACGGCCTATTTGGCTACGGCACAGGCCGTGGATGAGGAAATGAAAAAAAGAATAGGGGCGCATCAAAAGCGGAGGCCGGAGGGCTGGATGACCGTGGAATGGCAAAAAGGGTTTTCCGGATGGACGGATGGGGTTTTCGGTACGAAGGAAAACGCCGTCTGTAAAGAAAGCGCTTTTCAGGAGGCGGAGCTGCTGCTTTTGGATTCCCTTGGGATGCTGGTGAACAATGCCCTTTATTACGCCGGAGAAGCCCGGGAGGGAGCCGGTTCCTTGCGGGAGGGCTTTATCCGGGATCTGAAAGCCCGTATGGATTGGTGCCGGGCTCAGGGAAAGGATCTGATCATGGTAACGGAAGAGGTGGGGCTGGGGCTTGTGCCGGAATATCCCCTGGGCCGCTTATACAGAGATTTCCTGGGAGAGGTCAATCAGGCGGCGGCGGCCGCTTCAGAGAGGGTATATCTGGTGGTGGCGGGGCTGCCTTTACAGCTGAAATAAGGATGGCGCGCCGCCGGGAGAGCGGAGGGAGCTCTTTGGGAAAGGACAAAGCACACAGGATGAATACACAGAAAAGGCAAGGGTATGAAAAAGAAGGGCCCGGGCAAAGAGAAAAAGGCGCAAGGGGCCTGTTGAGAGGCTTCCGGCTGATGATCGCTTTTTTTACAAGACTGCCCGCCGGGGTTCCCGTATATACAGAGGGTCTTTTTGCCCGGGGCATCCGGACGATGCCTTTTGTGGGGCTTATCCTGGGCGTGATTTTATATCTGGCAGGGCTTTCACGGCTTTTGGGTCTGCCGGAGCCGGTGCTGGGGCTGGTGCTTTTGGGCGTTTACTGCTTTACCACAGGCGGCCTGCATTTTGACGGGGTAGCCGATACCTGCGACGGGATTTTCAGCGCCCAAAGCCGGGAAAGAATGCTGGAGATCATGAAAGACAGCCATATCGGGACCTTTGGCGTTTTGGGTCTGGTTCTTCTGCTTTTAGGTTATGTTGTCTTTTTGGGGGAGGTGGGAAAGCATCTTCCCCCGGCGCTGCTTTGCATGCCGGTGGTGGGAAAGGGGGCGATG
>CALWZU010000026.1 GCA_944386095.1 uncultured Clostridia bacterium
CAAGAAAAACTGCCGCCGTGGAAAATTTAAAAACCACATGGCCAAGGGGAACGGCAAACCGGGTGATATGCTCGGAAATCCCCAGTTTTTTTTCGCAGTTCTCCAGACTGGTGGAAAGGGCCGCTGAAGAGGAAGCCGTCGTAAGAGCGATCAGGTAGGTGGGCAGGATTTTTCTCATATAAAGCATAAAGGGCGTTTTCATGCGTATGCTCACCGCAGCAGCATACAAAAGAGGCAGCGCCACGCAAAGGACGATCCCCGTCAAGATACCCTTTATCACGCCCCCCAGCCCTTCCAGGGCGTTAGAGCTCATAAGGGAAAACAAGCTGACAAACGTAAAAAGAGGAATATACCGGCTGAGGATTTCCATCATAAAATCCGTGGCCATATTGGCCTGACATATCATATCATTGACCACCGGCACTTTATCTCCCAGAACCAGCAAAGCCAGGCCAAGGCAGACGGCTATAAAAATGATCTGCAGGGAATTGTCCTCCACAAAGGGGCTCAAAAAATTCGAAGGGATGATCCCCAGGATCATGCCGTAAATCTGGGAGGCGGTGTTACCCGTTTCCGCCGCCAGGCCTTCCCCGGGATGAAACAGCCAGACAAGGCAAACCCCTGCGAAAATCGAAGAGAGGAAGATCATTACAAGAAATCGGCTGATAATGGTTTTTCCGATCCTGCTCAGCATTCCGATGTCGCCGATGCTGACGATCCCCCAGCATACGCCGAGAAAGACCATAGGCGCTGCCAGCGTTTGCAAAATACCCATCATCGCCGTAAATAAAGGATCCACAACCACCGCCACAGTCCCTTGAAAGCTCTCGGGCATACGGGCGCATAAAAGCCCCAGGGCCATCGCAGCGAAAATGGCGATCATCATCTGGGCTAAAGGATTGATGGAAAAGGGCTTTTGCGGATAAAGGGACAGCCGGTTTGTCTGATCCCGGTACTGATAAACCACAGACAGCCCCGCCTGAGACAAAAGGCTGGAATATAAAAGGCCCCCCGCCTCCTCCCTGTTTTCCATAGCCGGATCCATTTTTTCCCCGGGAAGCAGAATATGTATATACGGCCTGCCAAGCCGGCTACCGCTTTCAAAACGGCACTGGGCGGGATCCTCCTGCTTGCTCAGCCAAATCCCCAGAATGTCCTCCACCGCAAGCCTGATACGGATCACATCTTTCCTGTCAGCCTTCACCCTTTCAAGGGCTTCCACGGTCAGCTGAG
The DNA here is from genome assembly GCA_944386095.1 of uncultured Clostridia bacterium. GTDB lineage: Bacteria > Bacillota > Clostridia > Peptostreptococcales > Anaerovoracaceae > CALWZU01. The sequence goes on from CALWZU010000026.1 coordinate 1,234, forward strand.
AAATCCGGTCGATGCCGGAGGCGTCAAGGAGGATCTGATGAACGGACTTAGGTAAGCGCTTCTGTTTCATCCGCCTGCCCTTCCTTTCTCCCGTGCAGGGAAAATCCCCCGGTCTTTCGCCAAAGCCTTTACGCTTCTATCATAGGTGGCCTCCGCTTCCTTTGAAAAAAAACAGCCTGGAACTCCCTCGTCATGATCTCTGTGATGCGCTACGCAGGCGCAGCATTTTCCGTGTCTGGGGCAGTCATAGGTGCAGCTGCATTGAATGTCTCCATCGCAGAAATAGTTTGTTTCAAGTCTCATGTTATCTCTCCCGATTGTATAGTCATAAAGCCGGCGAGGCTTTTTATCATTTAATTATAACTGACATTATAACAATTTTCAGTCCTAATTTTTTTATTTGTGTATTTTTTACACAAATAAATGCAAAAACGGCCCGCTGGGGGCCGCTGCAAATGAGAGAAAATGAATGCAGTTAATTCCCGATCCATTTTTCGATTTTCACCACGTTTCCTCCAAGAGCAGGCAGCGCGTGGCTTACATCTCCCATCTTTTTAGCTGTAGGATCCATGTAACGGGAATCCACGATGAACTCCACCACATTGCCTCTGCCGGAGGACATGGGCCTGTACATACGGCTTGCGTCAGTATGGCAGTCAGCCTTTACATCTCCCATGATCGCCTCTATGGTATTTCCCGAATCAAAGGTAATGCGGAATCTGTCCCCACAGCTTCCGTAATAGCTCCCAAGCGCCACCAGGTAACATCCCTGGAGCATCCGGAACCCATTTTCCGTATAGGCCTGCTGCTGGAGCTGATACTGAGTGGAGGCCTTGCTTGTGATGGTTGTATAATCCATATAGGCCTTAAACGCCGTATCGATGCCGGAAGGGACGCTCATGACAAGCCACTGGGAGGGTTCCTCCAGCCCCAGGAAGGCCTTGATTTCCTTTTGCAGCATGACGCTGTCCCTGTAGCGGGAAAAGAAATCCGTCGTTTCCTGAGAAAGCCCTTCCCTGCTTATCTTCAGGTTTCGCTGGGCCTCATATATGGCCCCCGCCTCCATGGCGTATTCGCTTCCGTCAAGGCTTGCCTGATACATTTTTTCCATATAATTTTCATTTGGATCGTAGGAATGCACCTGAATGTCATCCAGAACCGTGCCGGTTTTTTCCGCCGGCCGGTCCTTTTCCGACGACTCGGAACCTGTGGCTTTATCCCCGAAAACGGCCTTTTCATCGATTTTACCCTCGGAAACAAAGGCCTCCGCCAAAGTCCCCCCTGCCGTTTCTTCAAAAAGAAAGGGCAGCAAAAAATCGGAAATCCGTTTTTCTTCTACATCCTCCTGCTGCGCCCCTATGGCCGTCTGGCCAAAGCCTATCCATAAAATTCCTCCCGCAAGCGCCGCCGCTAAGATCTTTCTTTTCATAAATCCCTCCGTTTCCCGTTATGTACAAAACGTCTGTCCTTTTTTCCTGCATGTCAGCATTTGATGCTGCTGTTTTTTCATCCTATGCAGGTCCCGGGACAAACAGGACAGAAACTTTTGTCAAAAGGAAAAGAAGGCTGCCGGGCAAAGATTCCATCACCGGAAATTTTGGACCTTTGACAAAAGAAGCGGCTTCTTTTATAATATAATCAACAACTTGTTGTTTGCATATTATCTCCGCTTCATACCTGCGACCATGCAGGTTTTGTGTCATCAAAAGCCGGCAGAGAGGATCCTCCCCCCTCCGGCAAATCCTTTTCAGACAGGAGGGATACCTTATGGCGGCAGACCCAAAAAAAGTACAGGAAACAAAACGCCGGCTCCGGGACGCTTTTTTCTCCATTTACAAAGAAAAGCGGATCGATAAAATCGGCATCCGGGAAATCACCGACAAAGCCGGCTTTAACAGAGGCACCTTTTACATCCATTACAGGGACATCTACGATCTGCTGGAACAGACGGAGGATGAGCTGATCCGGGTGCTCTCTTTGTTTGCGGACAATATCATGTCCGCCGTTTTCCACGGCGGCGACATCCAAAACGCCATGCCTCCCAAAGCCTTTTTCGATCAGTACGGCACCTATATGAAGGTGCTTGTGGGCCCCAATGGGGACCCTTCCTTTGTGGAGCGGCTGCGCAAATTTATCAAGGAGCTTTTTTTCAGAGAGGCCAAGGATCAGATCACCGATATGAAGCAGGCGGAATATGTATTTGAATATATCTCCTCCGCTCAGCTGGGACTTTTGACCTACTGGTTTCAAAAGGACATGGAAATGCCTGCGCCCCAGCTTGCCAAAATGATACAGACCCTGATGACCTACGGCCCGATGAAGCTTTTAAGCGCAAAGACCGGGCCTGTATAGTTTCTCTAAATCGAAATCCTCCGGCAAAAAATAAATCAGGATGCTTCTGTTTTCAGAAGCATCCTGTATCTTTTTGAACGTGAGCCTTGTGCTATTCTTCTGTCGCAACGACTTCTTTGCCGCGATAGAATCCACAATTTCCGCATACTCTGTGCGCAAGCTTGGGTTCATGACACTGAGGGCAAACGGAAAGCCCCGGAGCGCTCATTTTGATGTTGGACGCTCTTCTTTTATCCCGTCTTGCAGCGGACGTTCTATTTTTTGGAACTGCCATTTATGGATACACCTCCTTATCGGTTACTTATTTTTACTTTCTTGCAACAAATCCTTCAACTTCGCAAAGCGCTGGTCAATCTGGTTTTCTTTGCAGTTGCATTCCGAGGTGTTCAAATTTGTCCCGCAAATAGGGCACAGTCCTTTGCAATCTTCCCGACACAGAAAGGACACAGGTAAATTGAGCTCTAGGATCGCCTCGCAAAAAGCGTCCAGGTCAAAGGTTGGTCCTTCCGGCTCTATAATCAGGTCGTACTCCTCTTCCTTGCCGTCTGCGTACACCACTTCGCCGAATTCTATGCTAAAAGGTTCCAAAACGGGTTCAAGGCACCTGCCGCAAACGGTTTTTACCACCGTATCCAGCCGGCCCGAGAAAAAGACCACGCCATCTTCCAGCCGGGAAAGCCTTCCCTGCACGTGAATGGGGCTATTGAAACCAAGGGTATCGCCTCCACGCTGCATTTGAGTCAATGAACTGTCCTGATCGAAGTCAAGGGCTTCGATCTGCCCGGAAAGAAGGGCTCGTAAGTCCGTTTTCATGATTCACCTTTATGGATTGCCTTTCAGAATAGTATGTCAGCAATAACATTACTATTATAATGATCCGTTCCGGCCATTGTCAAGCAAAATCTTGGATTTACGCCTAAAAAGCCCCGGAAGCGGAAAGGTTTTCTTTTGCCCGCATTTATTTGGCGGCTTCGATCACCGCAACGGTATCTCTGGCAATCATCAGCTCTTCGTTTGTGGGAACAAGCAGGATTTTCACCTTGGAATCCGCGGCGCTGATGATGGTTTCCTCGCCTCTTACGTTATTTCTTTCAGGATCCAGCTTGATACCCAGGTTTTCCATATTGCTGCAGATCTTGGCTCTCATGCCGATGGCGTTTTCGCCGATACCGGCGGTAAATACGATTACGTCGGCTCCGTCCAGCTCGGCAAGATAAGAACCGATAAAGCCCTTGATCTTCTTGGCGAAAATATCCAGGGCAAGCTGCGCTCTTTCGTTTCCTGCCTGGGCCGCTTCTTCCAGATCTCTGAAGTCGCTGCTGACGCCGGAAATGCCGAATACGCCGGATTTTTTATTCAGAATGTTGAGCATTTCCTCGATGGTGAGGTTTTCATGGGTCATGATGTACTCCAGGATCGCCGGATCGATGCCGCCGGATCTGGTTCCCATTACAACGCCTTCCAGAGGGGTAAAGCCCATGCTGGTATCAACGCATCTGCCGCCGTCGATAGCGCTTACGCTGGCGCCGTTGCCCAGATGGCAGGTGATGATCTTCAGATCCTTAATGTCGATGTTGAGCATTTTGGCCGCTCTTTCCGAAACGTATTTGTGGCTGGTGCCGTGGAAGCCGTATCTTCTGATGCCGTATTTTTCATAATATTCATAGGGGATCGCATAAATATAGGAAGATTTCGGCATGGTGTGGTGGAAAGCTGTGTCAAATACCGCAACCATGGGAGTATTAGGCATTAAAGCCTGACACGCCTTGATTCCCAGGATGTTCGGGGGATTATGGGTAGGCGCCAGATCGATGCAGTCTTCCAAAATCTTGATCACTTCGTCGTTGATCAGCACCTAATCAGTGAGCTTTTCGCCGGCATGTACCACTCTGTGGCCTACCGCGCCGATTTCGTCCATGCTCTTCAGAACGCCGTGTTCTTTATGCATCAGCGCTTCGAATACGTGCTCGATGGCTTCTTTATGGCTTGCCATGGGCGTCTGGAGCTTATAGCCGCCGTTTCCTTCTACCTTTTCATGCTTGATAACGGAACCGTCGATGCCGATTCTTTCTACAAGACCTTTTGCCAGCAGGGTTTCATTTTCCATATCCAGCACCTGATATTTCAGGGAGGAGCTGCCGCAGTTGATAACTAAAACTTTCATATCTTCTACCTCCAAATGATAATCCGTTCCAAAATTGGCTATCCATTTTTGTATTGTATACAATTTCTGCCCCTTTTTCAAGTATTATTACATTTCTCTTACAAATCGGGGGCAAAAAACCTGGTGAAAAATTGACGAAAAACCATCTGGCTTTTTCGCCTTATTCTTTTACAAGGCCGGCTTCCCTTCATATACAAAGGGATGCTTGTAAAAATCCAGTTCTTTGGCAAGCGCCCTTTGGGAAGCCGCCATTTCGTAAAGAGCCGCAGCCCTTATATCAAAGGCAAGCAAAGCCTTTGCCCCGGGAGAAAGGTCTTTTTGCTTCAAGGCTCTCCCGCAGTCCACCACCAGCGGAAGCCTGAGCCGGTTTTCTTTTTTCAGGCAGCGCAGAAATGCCCTTCCTCTGTCGTTTAAAGCAAGCACCCTCAGATAAAGGCTTTCCTCTTTTTGAAAATCCGTCATGTCGGAAGTCTTAAGGCCCAAAAGCACATGCAAAAGAAAACGCTGGACGCTGGTGAGGGCATATCGCTTTGTTTTGATCCCTTCCACAAGAGCGGCATAATCTCCGGCTCCGACCGCCGCCCTGGCCGCCCGGTTTTCAATGCCCTCCCCCGCTGAAAAAATCTCCTTCAGATCTTCCTGCGGGCTTTTGATCAGCTCATAACGCATCAGAGGAAAAAAATCCTGTGTTTCCACGGTTTTGGCCTTTTGCAGATACGCCTGGATCACCTCCACGGTTTCAAAGGGCAGATACTCTGTCAGGCGGGAAGCCTCCGTTCCCTGCTTCATGGCCTGTCTGATCCCTTTGGCGCTGGGCAGGCCGCCGGAGAGCCGGTCCTGATGATAGCCGCTGCCAAGGCGCTTTACCGCCACCGGCCTCATGGCGCTTTCTTTTCTTTTCAGCTGCTTGATATATTCCACCGCCAAAATACCGTTGGGCTGGCTTATCGTCTGCAAAATCCCCCGGCGCCGCTCATCATCAAGGCCCCACTGCTTCAGATACGCCTCCGTCGCCTTCCACCGCGCCCGGGCAAAGGGCAGTCCCTGATCCAGGTACTTTACAAGGCTTTTTTTCCATTGGGCCGGTTCCTCCTCCAGAATTTCTCCCGCCTGCTGCAAATAATCCAGCTCGTCCGTTTCACAGCCGAAGGAAACCGCCTCGATCCCTCCCAGTCCTTCCAGGATCGATATGGCGCCCCAGGCGAAAAATTCCGCGCTGTTTGACGCAAAAGGCGCCGGCAGTTCCACAACCAGATCCGCTCCGCCAAGAACAGCCATTTTCGCCCTGGCCCATTTATTATACATCGCCGCTTCGCCCCTCTGTAAAAAATCGCCGCTCATCACCACCGTCACACAATCCGCGCCGGTAAGCCGCCTCGTTTCTGCAATATGATACTGATGCCCTTTATGGAATGGATTATATTCCGCTGTGATTCCCACGCCCTTCATCGGTTCCTGGTTCCTTTCCCCGTCTCCGTCTTTTCACTTTTCTATGATTGTACCCCAAATCTCCGCTTTCTTCAACGCCATTGCCTTTCCGGCCGCCGGGAAAAAAAGCCGATGCCAGCAGCAAAATTCCAAACACCGCCAGCGTCAGCATCATAAAGGAGGAAGAACACAAAAGCTGAAACAGAAAATCCCCCTGGCCTGCCATTTCTCCTGCCAGGATCCCCGTCATCTGCCTTTGCGCCTCAAAGGAAGCCGCTCCGGCGCCTGCCGCGCCTTTGGCAAGTACAGGCACCGGCCCTTCCCAAAGCCCCAGCGCCCTTGCAAAGACCGGCAGTCCCTTTCCCAAAAGCCCTGCCAGAGCCGCCGCTAAAATCCCATGGATCAGCTTTACCTGAAGATAAAAGGCCGGCCGGATCCCGGTGTCGTGAAGCAGGCTCAGGGTCTGGGCATGAACCGAAAGGCCCCCAAAGGAAATCAGCCCGCTTACGATCATACAGGCGACAACCGGATCCAGTCCTGGGATTTCCGCCACGGCCCTGCATCCTGCGGTCATTTCCACAAGGCCCTCCCACAAAGGCTGTCTGCCCATTCCCCAGGCTCTGAAAAGGTGGATCAAAATGATACATAAAACCATATACCCCCCGATCATCACCAGGGTCCCGGCGCTTTTGGCGATGGCGCTGCTGATGAAGGAAATGGCGGTGTTCTGCTCCTTGGCGTCTGTGTTTTTTTCCCGGGGAAGAACATCCTCCCTTTCATGGGCTGCCTTTGTTTTTCCTCCAATACGTCCGTAAAGCATACCGTTTAACACCGCGCCCCCATAATGGGAAAGAGCGATTATCCATCCCATCACAGGGCTTGCGAAAAGCCCCACGCCCACTGCGCCCAGCATAAAAAGAGGGCCGGAGGTGGTGCAAAAGGCCAGCGCCCTTTCCCCTTTTGAAACGCTGAGCCTGCCTCCTTTAACCAAGCTGGCTATAATGCCCGCTCCTATCGGATAACCGGAACTGACGCTCATTACAAAAGCGAAGGCCGTTTCCCCGGGCATTCGAAACAGGCCCCTGGCCAAAGGCGACGCCGCCCTTCCCAGCTTTTCGGAAATCCCTGCATCCAGCATCACATTCACACAGATCAGAAACGGCAGCAAAGCCGGCACCACGGTTCCTGCCCATAAGGAAAGGGCATCCTTCGCCCCGCTTACGCAAAGAGAGGGAAACGCCACCATCAAAAGACAATACAGCAGTACCACAACAGAAAAAAACAGGCCGGCCCCTTCGCTTTTTCCCTGCCCTGTGCTTTTCCTTTTTGCTCTTATCCTCCCTCCCTCCTTGGTCCCGGCTTTTCCTTTCCGCCGCTCCTCCTGCCGGCAGGCCTTTCTTTCTTCCTCCATCCTTTTGCCTTCCCTTTCTCTATACAACCTCTCTTTATACAGTCTCCGGACCGTTTTCCCCGCCCGGCTTATGACGTTGTCCCTTGCAGTATATGTCCTTTTTTTCTTTCTTATGAAGAATGAAAAAGCAAAAGAATCGCTCCGCAAAATGACAAAAAACGCCCGTCTCTGCCCGAATCGGCTTTCGGCCGCAGAGAGGACGCCTTCGTATATCCTGTCAAGGTTATGTAAGAAACTATATGGACGGAAAAAAACAGCTCAAAACAGGAAAAGCTTTTCGATCCCGGCTTTCTTCGGTATGCCGGGAAAAGGGAAAGGGCTATTCTTCCTCGTATTCCTCCTCAAGCATATCGTTTTTACCGCCAATGCTGGTTTTATACGCCAGCTCCTTGACCTCGTTGCGATTATCGTTTAAAATATCGGACACCTTGTCAAAGGTGGACTGCAGGCTCTGAAACATTTCTCCCAGATAGACCCGGTTGGCATGATCCACCCGTTCCTGCATGGAGGTCATAATGTTATCCAGATACTCAAAGGTCTGCATTTTCAGGTTTTTGCTTTGCAGCTCCGCCGTGGAAATGATTTCCTCCGCCCTGGCTCTTGCTTTTCTGGTAATATCGTCCCGTTCGATCATGGCCTCTGCCTGCGCCTTGGCGTCAGAGAGCATAACGTCTCTTTCATTTTCCGCTTCGCTGATCAGCCTCTGGCGTTCTTCGTTGATCCACTGGGCTCTTTGGAGCTCCTCCGGCAGCTCGAGACGGATTTCTTTGATGATTTCCAGTATATCGTCTGCGTCTACCAAAATCTTTCCCGTAAGCGGAAATGTGGTGCTGCTTTCTGCGATTTCTTCCAGTTCATCAAGGAGTTGTAATACTTTCATGGATCCTGTCCCCCTATTTCATTTGATATTTTCTGCAAATAAATTCGTAAACCTTTTCCGGCACCATATCCTCAACCCTGCCGCCAAAGCTGAATACCTCCTTGACAGCGCTGGAGCTGATATAGGAATACCGTTGATCCGTCATCAAAAACACCGTTTCCATTTTATCGTAGAGCATGGCGTTGACCTGGGCCATTTGGATCTCATATTCAAAATCCATGGCGCTGCGCAGGCCCCGCAGCACTACCTGAATATCCTTTTCCCGAATATACTCCACCAGCAACCCTTCAAAAACATCCACCTTTACATTGGGCAGGTCGGCCACCTGCGCCTGGATCATTTCCTTTCTTTCCTCCAGGGAAAACATGGGTGTTTTTGTTATGCTGCTGATGATGCCGATGATCAGTTCGTCAGCCATTTTCGCGCCGCGCTTGATAATGTCATAATGTCCCAGGGTCATCGGATCAAAGGATCCGGAATACAGCATTCTTTTCATGGTTATTTCTGTCTCCTGTAAATCGATATGGCACAGGCGCCGTAACGCCGTTGCTTTTCACAAACAAAAGCCTCCGGCAGGTTTTCCGGGATCTGTCCGGCCCCGTGCTCCAAAACGGCAATGCCGTTTACCTTCAGCCTGTCCTGCTCAAGGATCGCTTCCAGGCAGGGCTTCCATAGATAATCTTGATAGGGCGGATCCAGAAACACGATGTCCGCCTGATACGGAAACCGGCTGATGGCTTTATGGAAGTCTCCAAGCACCACGATGCTTCTGTCCTCCAGACGGCAGCGGCGAATATTTTCTTTTGTGAGCTGATAGCTTTCCTTGCTTTTATCACAAAAGCATCCGTAACGGGCCCCCCTGCTGAGAGCTTCAATACCCAGTCCGCCTGAGCCCGAAAACAGGTCGTATATGACCGTACTGTCATCGATCTGGCCAATCAGGAGATTGAAAAGGGATTCCTTCACCCGGTCTGTTGTCGGTCTGACGGCATCGTCTTTAGGCGGTATGAGTTTTTTTCCCCTAAGCGTGCCTGCTATCACTCTCACTGGATCAGCCTCCCTTTCATGCTATTCTAACATACCTGTCACTTTCATGGCAAGTATGCAAGCACATAAAATGGCAAAAGCCGCATCTGCGCAAATCAAATGCGTCAAATGCGGCCTCCGCCTTGGCATACACCTTTTCCCAAAATCTCCGGTTATTTTCCGGACATCTGATTTTCAGCCATTTCTACCAGCTTCTTGGTCATATATCCGCCCACGTAGCCATTCTGTCTTGCGGTCAGATTTCCCTTATCGGTATTCTGATAATTAGACAGTCCCAGCTCGCCTGCGATCTCATACTTCATGTTGTCCAGGCCGTTTTTGGCTTTTACCTTCATTTCTTTACTCATGACAACTTCACCTCCTTACGCTATTAAGTGTTACCCTGAGGTGTAAAAGTATGAGATGTAAAACTTGGGGATTTTTCCACTCTTTTTTATTTCATCCCCCTGTTTCATTTTTCAGCCCTTGTTTTTTCGTTTTTTATTTTATCCCGGCAGACAAATACCTTGCGCAAAACATTTTTCTCTCCGGTTTTCTCTGAAAGAGCCTTTTCCTTCTTCCTGTTCTATCTTTTTAAATGCCATTGTACATGATAAGCATTTTCCCCATACGCTCCAAAGAAATTTTCAACCGGCAGACTCCCCGGATTGAAACCGCCGGTGGATTTCCCTTTTCAGCCGCCGGTTTTCCGGCTTCTCAAGGAAAGGATCTTCCTTCATCAGCCTTTTCGTTTCTTCTGAAGCCGCCTTAAGGATTTTTTTATGGCGCACAAGATCCGCTATTCTTAGCTCAGGCAGGCCATGCTGCCTGAGGCCGAAGAATTCACCGGGCCCCCGCAGCGTCAGATCCATCTCGGCGATTCGAAAACCATCGTCGGTTTCTACCATGGCCCTTGCTCTTTTTCGGGCCACCTCCGATTGAAAGCTTCCGATAAGCATACAGTAGGCTCCATGGCTTCCTCTTCCTACCCGTCCCCTGAGCTGGTGCATCTGGGAAAGGCCAAACCGGTCCGCATGCTCTATTATCATCACCGTGGCATTTGGCACGTTGATCCCCACCTCGATGACCACGGTGGAAACCAGAAGCTGGATCCGGCCCTTCTGAAAGGCTTCCATAACCTGATCCTTTTCCTCCTGCTTCATCCTTCCGTGAAGCAGCGCCACGGAAAATTCCGCAAAATGCTCTTTCATCTCCAGATAGATTTCCTCCGCCGATTTCAGATCCATCTCCTGGCTGGATTCGATCAGGGGTGCGACCACATAGCCCTGCCGGCCCTCCTTTAGCTGCTGGTATAAAATCCGATAAGCCAAAGCCCGTTTATCCTCCTCAAAGGCGGCGGTTCGGACCGGCTGCCTCCCGGCCGGCTTTTCATCTATCAGAGAAACATCCATATCCGCATAAAGCGTCAGCGCCAGGGTCCTGGGAATCGGCGTTGCCGTCATGACCAGGGTGTCGCAGTTCTCCCCCTTCTGATTTAAAAGCTCTCTTTGCATAACCCCGAAACGATGCTGTTCATCGGTGATCACAAGCCCCAGCCTGTGAAAGACCACCGATGGCTGGATCAGCGCGTGGGTACCAATCAGGACATGGATCCGGCCCTTTGCCAGTTCTTCCAGTACCAGGCGGCGCTGTCCCGGGGCAAGGCTTGACGAAAGGAAGCCGATCCGAAACGGTTCTCCCTTTCCCTTCTCTGTTCTAACGCCTTCAAACAGCTGAGAAAAGGTCTGGACATGCTGCCTTGCCAGGATCTCCGTAGGCGCCATCAGCACAGCCTGATAGCCGCACATAACCGCTTTATAGACCGCTCCCGCCGCCACGACCGTTTTCCCCGAGCCCACATCTCCCTGAACCAATCTGCGCATCACCTTTTCGGATTCCATATCCGAAAGGATCTGCTCAAGGGTTCGCTTTTGAGCGGTTGTCAAAGAATAGGGCATAGCTTCTATAAAAGGGCGGATGCTAAGGCCGGGATCAAACACAATACCCTTTCCGGAAAGGGAAAAACGGGCTTTTGCAAGCTGGAGCCCCGCTGAAAGGATCATGAATTCTTCAAAGATCAGCCGGTATTTTGCAACCAGCATCTGCCGCCTTTCCATGGGGAAATGAATATTTTGCAAAGCATAATCGATGCCGCACAGCTGATGGAGCCGGCGGGTTTTTAAAGGCAGATATTCCTCCAGCGCGCCTGCCTTTTCCGCCTCCTGCAAAACGGCCGCCGCCGCCCGCCGCCGGTCTGTTTGAGAAAGGCCCTGGGTCAGAGGGTATACAGGAAGGATCCCCTGAGACTGAGGATCCTTTTCATCTGACAGGCGTCCCCACTGGGGATGCAGCATCTGGGGCGTTTGGCCTGCAAAGGAAACCTTGCCGAAAAACCACAGCCTGTCCCCTCTTTTGATCTGCCGGCTCACGTAGGAAGCATGAAAAAACAGCACCTGCATTCCCCCGGTCTCATCCCTGGCCAAAAGGTGAAGGGTCTGTTTTCCTCCCCTGCGATAGGGCCCTTTTTTTTGCCCGATCACTACCGCTCTCACAAAGGCCGTCTCTCCCTCTTCTAGCGCTGCGATGGATTTTTGGTTGGTTCTGTCTTCGTAATCCCTTGGGAAGGCGTACAGCACGTCTTTCCAGGTGTAAATCTCCATTTTTTGAAAATACGCCGCTTTTTTGGGGCCGATACCTTTTATCGTCCCGATCTGATTTTCCAGCAGGCTGCTTATCTCCCTCACGTTCCTCTGTCCTTTTCTCCCTTTCCCCGCTTTGTTTTTTTCCCTCCAGAGAATCCTCTATACTGATCCGCCTCTCCACCATGGTTTTTTTGGTCTTTAACCCCACCACATCGATCTGGATATGCTCCGGCTCCAGCTGAAGGTATGCCCGCAGATCCCGGCGGATCTCAGAAATCAGCCCCCTTGTCACCTGAGAGATAGGCAGGCCGAAAAACAGGATCACATATAGCTGAATGCGGATTTTTCCCTCTTTATCCCTTCTGATGACTATATAATCGGCATTTCTGTCAAAGGATATTTTTTTTGGCACAAGGGAAATCTGCCCCTTTGCGTTGGTCAGGGCAAAAACCTCCTTGTGTCTCAAAACGGTCTCCTTGATGATCTTGGCGGCCACCGGCCGTTCTATATCCACAATGCCCCGTTTCCCTTCGATTCTCACAAGCACCGGCTTACATTCCTTTCTGCCTTTTCTTTTTGTATTGTATCATATCACCCTGGTCATCTTCCAGCCCCTTCCTGAGAAAGGCCTTCTCTCTTCCTTTTTATTTTTGAGAAAAAAATTATTAAAAGCCCCTTATAAAAGTAAATTTTTGTTTTACAAGTTCTTTTCCATATGGTATAATGCTCCTTGTTCAGTGCGAAACAATGAGCCTTAACATAAAAAGACGGCAAGGGGAGGTGTAGCGAAATGTCAAGAAAATGCGAAATTTGCGGAAAAGGACAGGTTTCCGGCAATCAGGTCAGCCATTCCAACAGACACAGCAGAAGAAAATGGAATGCCAATATCCAGACCGTCCGGATCGTAGAAAACGGCAAAGTCAGAAGGGCCAATGTCTGCACAAGATGCATCAGATCCAATAGAATCACCAGAGCCGTATAATCCGGCCTCTCTTGCATCTTGTTGAGCTTAGACAAAAATCATCATAAGAAACCACCGAACAGGCTTCGGTGGTTTTTGTTTTTTCAGCATCGCAGAAGCTGCCAGCCCAGAAAAGCCGCCAGAACGGCAAGGGCCACAAACCAGACGGCATGGGGCAGGCAAACGATCAAAAATACGCCCAGCCCAGCGGCGATCAGGATTTTTCCGGTTTTTTTCACATCGCACCTGCTCTTCTGACAGAGGTTTTTTCGATTCTTCATGGCGCATCACCTCTTGCCAGTATATGCGGGCCTCTATATTTGGTTTCCCTCCGCCGGCCGGTCTTTTGAAAAAATCACAAGGAGCCTTCCTTCCTCAAAGAAAATCCGGCCTCTTTTTTCTGAAAACTCATTGCTGATGCAAAGGGTTTCCCCCGCTTTCCCGTCAAAATCCTTCAATGGGTATCGAAAACCTTCAAGGGTAATGCCCCGGCAATCATCCAAAAGCAGAAGAGAGACGTAAAGGATCCCTTTTTCTTCCGGCTCGAAAAGCAGACGCCTTACCTCTTCCTCGGAAAAGTCCATCTGCTTTTCCCCTGCCAGGATCAGATTGCACCGGTCGATCAGCCGGCCTTTCCCGCCCCTGCCGAGAATATGGTACAAAAGCATGATATTGGCCAGGCAGTGATCCATCCTGCCCCCGGTGGCGCCAAACAGATCCAGTCTTTGAAAGCCCCTGTCCATGGCGATATCGATGGCAAGCTGCATATCCGTATCGTCCTTTTCCGCAGGGTAGATTTGTATAGGCAGACCTCTTTTTCTCAGCTCCTCCAGCACAGAAGGCTCCAGGGAATCAAAGTCTCCCACCAGGAGGTCCCCCTGAAGCCGCCCCTTTAGGATTTCCTTTCCCACTCCGTCGCAGCAGATCACAAGCCCGTAGGCTCCTTCATTGAGAAGCCTGCGCTCCCGCTCGCTCAGCCCTCCGTTTGCCACGATCGCCCCGGCGCCCTCCCCTAAAGGAAACAGGCTTTCCCGCCGGTGCATATTTTTTTCTCCCTTCATGATCAATACCCCATAAGCTTCAAAAACTTCACCGTTTCTTTCTCCGGATCATTTTGGGAAAAAATCGCGGATCCCGCCACAAGGATGTTGGCGCCCGCCTCCAGAAGCTCCTTCCCGTTGGAAAGCTTCACGCCCCCGTCTACTTCAATATCTACAGAAAGCCCTCTCTTGCTGATCATTTCATGAAGCCTGCGGATTTTATCCAGGCCGCCCTCAATAAAGCTTTGTCCTCCAAAACCCGGATTCACCGTCATCACGATGACCATGTCGATATCCTCCAAAATCTCTTCCAACGTCCAAAGGGGTGTCGCCGGATTGATGGCGACGCCCGCCTTTACTCCCAGGGATTTGATGTTCTGGATGCTTCTGTGAAGATGGGGGCAGGCCTCCTGATGGACGGAAATCACCTTTGTATTCGGGAAAACAAAGGATTTCACATAACGATCCGGATTTTCAATCATCAGATGAATATCAAAGGGCATAGTGGTCTTTCCGATCAGCCCCTCCAGCACCACCGGCCCCATGGTGATATTGGGAACAAAATGCCCGTCCATCACATCGACGTGAAGCATATGGGCTCCTCCGGCCTCAACCTTTTTAACGTCCTCATAAAGTCTTCCGAAATCCGCCGACAAAATCGACGGAGATAACAGCCTCTGCATGTCCTACCTCCCATATCAATATCTCTTTTGCTTTTTTCTTTCCTGCAGCTCCTGATACAGCTTCACATATGCTTCATAGCGCAGGGAGCTGATCGCACCCTGGCGCACCCCTTCCTTCACCCCGCAGTCCGGCTCCAGAATATGGGCGCAGCCGCCAAACCGGCAGTCCCGGGCCCAGGGCGTAAAATCAGGATAATATTCCTTCAGCTCCGCCGGCTCCATATCCAGAAGGGAAAAAGAAGTAAAGCCCGGCGTATCAAAAATAAAAAGGCCTTCTGCCCCAAGAAGCTCCACATGCCTTGTGGTATGCTTTCCCCGAAGGGTCTTTTCGCTTATCGCGCCGGTTTCCATGGAAAAGCCGCCAAGAGCATTGGCCAGGCTGGACTTTCCTACGCCCGAGGGGCCCGTCAGCATGATTTTCTTTCCCTTCAGCATTTCTTTAAGCCCCTGGAGCGTATCCCTTTTCAAAGCGCTGACAAAAAACAAGGGATAGCCGGTTGCTCTGTAGCGCTGCCGGACCTGACAGGCAAAATCCTCTCGGGCAAGATCGGCTTTATTAAAAACCAAAATCACCTGGGCGTCCTTTTTTTCCGCCATGAGGATCAGCTTGTCCAGTAAAAGAAAATTCGGTTTGGGATCCGCGGCCGCCGATACCGCCAAAACCACGTCCACATTTGCCACAGGGGGCCTGACAAAAGCGTTCCGTCTTGGAAGGACGCGGCTGAGCACAAAATCCTGATGCTCTCCCGGCCGGATACAGACCCGGTCTCCTACCATAGGCGTAATCCCTTCCTTGCGGAAAAGGCCCTTGGCTTTACACTCATAAACATCGCCGGAGGCTTCCACATAGTAGAAGCCTCCGATTCCTTTTACAATCGTTCCCGTGTATTCCGTTTCTTTATTGGAATTCTCCTGTTTCAAAATTCAGTTTCCCCTCATACGTCAGTTTGTCGTCATAGTATACCGTAATGGTGGCCGTTCCGCTGCCTGTTACGTCGATGGTTTCCCCATCGTCGGATTTATAATGGACCTCATCGTGCACCATGGTCACCGTTCCGTCCTGGGTCATATTGATCTTGATGCGGAACACTTCATTGGGCGACTTGGTATAGTCAAGGCGCAGGGGAACGGTCTGGGTTTCTCCGCCGCTTTGTCCTGCCGCCGCCTTTGCGGGATCCATTCCCTGGCTGACCACCAGCTGAACGCTGGTATCCTCATCGATCCGGGCGCCTTCCGACACGCTCTGTTCCATAACAACGCCCTCTTCTATGTCGTCGCTGTATTCATACTGGAAAGTGATATCGCTTACTCCCAGTCCATTGAGCTGGGACTGAGCCGAGCTCTTCTGCTTGCCTACCACATTGGGCATGGTGGCGGGCTCCTTTCCGGAGCTGAGGACCAGATCGATCTTGGTTTCGGGGCCGCCCTGGCTTTCACTGTCCGGGTCCTGGGAAAGCACCGTATCCTTTTCCGCTTCGTTATCTTCATAGGATACATCTCCCAGCTGGTAGCCAGCCTCTGTAATCGCCAAAACAGCCTCGTCATAGGATTTGCCTACCACATTGGGTATATTGGTCTGCCCCTGTCCCTGACAGATGGAAACCTTTATGGTAAAGCCCTTTTTGACCCGGTCTCCCATATTCGGGCTCTGGCTGGTGACCTCTCCCACCTCCGCCTGGTCGTCATAGACCCGGTCGATGATTTCCATTTCCAGGCCCATTTCTTCCAGCATCCGCTGGGCGTCCTCATAATTTTCCCCCACAACATTGGGTACCGTCACAGGTTCGCTGTTTGTGGAAATGAAGTTCCATAAAAAATAGCTCGCAAAGAAGGCCGCCACGATTCCGAAAATAACGCCGAAAAGCTTTCCTTTGGAAACCCGGGTTTTTCCCTTGGGCTTTTTGGCCTTCTTCCCCTTTTTCTTTGCTTTTTCGTTTTGGGACATATCCGCCTCCTGGGGCAGCTCCCTTACTTCCGGTTCCTGATCGGGCTCTTCTTCATACTCTTCCTGTTCCTGAAGCAGTTCCTGTTCATAATCCTTTCCCATCACAAGGGTTTCGGAAGAAGCAGGGCCCTCCCCGCCATAGCCTGCCGCCGCAAGAGCGGCCATCCCCAAGCCTTCCTGAGGATTTTCCTCTTCTGAAAAAGCGCCCTGTTCCTGATTTTGGGCCATCAATTCCTCTT
The DNA here is from genome assembly GCA_944386095.1 of uncultured Clostridia bacterium. Classification (GTDB taxonomy): domain Bacteria; phylum Bacillota; class Clostridia; order Peptostreptococcales; family Anaerovoracaceae; genus CALWZU01. Next base: position 18,005 of record CALWZU010000026.1, read on the forward strand.
CTGCGTCAAGATCGATGCTCTCCAGGGCTTCTACCAGTTCTTCGGCGTCGGAAAACCGGTTTACCTGATATTTTTCCGTCGCCTTGAGGATGATTTTTTCAAGGCTTTTGGACATCCGGGGCGCATACTTGGAGGGAGGCGTGATGGGGTCGTTGATCTGCATCATCGCCACCGCTACCGGATTGTCGCCGTCAAAGGGAACGCGGCCTGTAATCATTTCATACATTACGATCCCCAGAGAATAAATGTCCGACTTTCCGTCTACATAGCCTCCCCTTGCCTGCTCCGGCGAAAAGTAATGCACCGAACCCATAATGGCTCCCGGTGCGACAAGGGTTTTGGAATTGACCGCCTTGGCAATGCCAAAATCGGTGATTTTAGCCGTTCCGTCAGAGGTCACCAGGATATTGTGAGGTTTTACGTCCCGGTGAATGATATGGTTTTTGTGGGCCAGGGCCAGAGCCGAAGCGATCTGCCTGCTGATCTGGATGGTATCATAATCCGACAGCCTGCCCTCCTGAGCGATGATGGAGCTCAAGGTCTTGCCGTCCACATATTCCATAACGATGTAATGAATATTCTTCCCCTCCAGCCCCACATCGTAGATATTAACGATATTGGGATGGGACAGGCTTGCCGCGGCCTGGGATTCACGCCGGAAGCTTTCAATAAAGCTGGGATCATCCAGGAATTCCGGCTTTAGGATTTTTATCGCCACATACCGGTGCAGCAGTCTGCATTTTGCTTTGTAGACCACCGACATGCCGCCTTCGCCGATTTTTTCCAGTATTTCGTATCTTCCGCCTAATACTCTGCTCATGATGTTATTCCCCGTTTCTGACTAAGATTACGGTGATATTATCTCCGCCGCCGTTGCGATTGGCTTCTTCTACCAGAGCTTCACACGCCTTTTGGGCATCCTCCTGGCTTTTTTCCCTGAGGATCCCGGCGATCCGCTCATCCTCCAGTTCTCCGTAAAGACCGTCGGAGCACAGCAGAAAGCAGTCGTTTTCCTTCATTTCTACCATGTAAAAATCCGCTTCCACCTGCTGGCTGTCTCCCAGAGCCCTTGTGATGGTATGTGCCCACCGCGCCATGACGGACTGATTGGGATCCTGCTTTACGTCTTCTTTTTTCATTTTCCCTTCTTTGATGTACTGATTGACCAGCGTATGATCCTCCGTGATCTGAAGGAGACGGCCCTCTCTGAGCAAATACGCCCTGCTGTCGCCGATATTGGCGAAATATGCCGTTTGCTGGCGCACATACATCACAACCACAGTTGTGGCCATTTTGAAGCAGCTTTTATCGCTGTTGGATTTTTCATAGATGGACTGATTGACAAGATCCAGGCTGTCGGCAATACAGCCGAAAATGCGCCTTGGCTCGTTTTCGCACTCCGCCATGTTTTCATCCAAATAAGCGGCAATATCCGACACGGCCATTCCGCTGGCAATTTCACCGGCATTATGGCCGCCTACGCCGTCAGCGACAATGAATAAATCCTGATCTTTCGATATGTAGAATGCGTCTTCGTTATGGTCTCTTCTTTTTCCGGTATCTGTTATACTGCCTATTTCCATGCTGCTTGGCTCCATAGATTTTATATACTGTGTCAACTGTGTCATTTTATTATATCGAAAATATCTGTATAAATCTATGCGTTTTTCTTAAATTTACATAAGAAAAAACCGTCCGTTCCCTCTTTGCAGGGCGTCAGGAGCCTGCGGACCACAGGCTCAAAATCAGGATGCTCCTTTTCAAAAGCCTCGCAGATCTCTTCATTTTCAAGGGGTGAAACCGTGCAGGTGCTGTAAAGCAGTGCGCCGCCGGGCTTTACATAATCAGCGGCCTGTTCCAGTATCTGCCTTTGCACCCGGGCAAGAGCGAGAATGTCTTCATAATTTTTTTCATATTTGATTTCGGGCTTGCGGCGAATCACGCCAAGCCCGCTGCAGGGAACATCACAGAGTACTTTGTCCGCCTTTTCGTAAAGGGAAGGATTCAAAACCGTGGCATCCGCCGTTCCGGCCGCAATGCAGCTGATTCCGTGAGCCCGGGCCCTCTGCCGCAAAAGGTCAAGCTTGTGGGCATAAAGGTCAAAGGCCAGTATTTGTCCCTGATTTTTCATCCTTTCTCCAATATAAACCGTTTTCCCTCCGGGGGCGGCGCAAAGATCCAGCACCGTTTCACCGGGCCGGGGATCAAGACATTCCACCGCCAGCATGGAGCTTTCATCCTGTATCTGAAACAGGCCCCGCCGGTAGGCCCTTGTTGAAAGAATAGAGCTTTCCCCCGCTTCCTTTCCTTCCACATACAAAGCCTGCAGCGAATTTTGACCGGGCGCGGTCCTAAAGCCCTCTTTCCGCAGCAAAGCAGCCAGCGCTTCAGGCTCTGTCTTCAGAAGATTGACCCGTATGGTCAGGGGCGGGACCTGATTTCCTGCTCTGGCAAGATCCATCGCCGCCTGGTTTCCATATGCCTTGGCCCAGTAACCTACCATCCATTTGGGATAGGATTCCGTAATAGACAGCCAGTCAAGAAAGCGTTTTTCCTTAGAGGGCAGCTTGATATCAGCGCCTCCCCTCAGAAGGTTTCGCAGGACGGCGTTTACAAAGCCTTCTCTGCCTTTGGCCTTTTTCCGGCACAGCTTTACCGATTCATTTACAGCGGCATAGCCGGGGACCCCATCCATAAAAAGGATCTGATAAGCCCCCATGCGCAGCAGATTGCCAAGAGACGGGCCAAGCTCCTCCACGGGTTTTTTGGTATAATGATCCAGCACATAATCCAGATAAAGGCGTTTTTCCAGTACGCCGTATACAAGCCTCCTGACAAAGGCCTGGTCCTTTTGACCCTCCTCCAGTTCTTTTTTCAGAGCAAGGTGAGAATACGCTTTTTTCTGCTGGATCTGATTGAGAATTTCAAAAGCGATGCCCCGTTCATCCATGGATCCGTTCCTCTCTTTTCTTCGCGCGGATCATTCTCTGGAGCGGGCCAGCATTACAAGGCGCAAAAGCTCCATAAGAGATACCAGCATAGAGGCCACATAGGTCAGAGCCGCCGCCGATAAAACCTTTTGCGCCGCTCCTTTTTCTTCCGAGCCGATGATCCCCGTCATTTCCATCTGAGCGATGGCCCTGCTGCTGGCGTTAAATTCCACCGGCAGTGTCACGCACTGAAAAAATACCGCGCAGGCAAAAAACAGGATGCCGATGATCTCAAGGCCCTGTATGCCCACAAACAGTCCGATCAAAAACAGGGGAATCGCCAACCCTGAAGCGAAATTGGTCACAGGCACCAAAAGAGACCTTAAAGCCAAAGGGCCGTAGGCCTCCTTGTGCTGGATGGCATGGCCGCATTCATGACAGGCGACGCTGACAGAGGAAACAGAGGTGCCGCTGAAAACCTCAGGAGACAAATTGACCGTCTGATTGCGGGGATCATAATGGTCCGAAAGCTTTCCCGGCACCTGGCGGATTTTGACATGGTAAAGTCCGTTGGCATCCAGTATTCTTCTGGCGGCCGCTTCTCCCGTCATGGGATTGCGCAGGGGCGTTTGCAGATAGCGGTTAAAGGTAGAAGATACCTTGATCTGGGCATACATAGCCAGAAGCATCGCCGGTATGACCAAAAGGATCGAAGTGTACCAGCCCATAGGGCCTGAAAAAAAATTCATCATGCTTGTGATTCCTCCGTTTTTAAAACTTCGCCTGTCTGCAGATCGTTTCCTCTGCTGTAGGCATAAGGCGACATCGCCTTTTTTCCCGGAAATTGCAGGCTCTGTACGTTGAGTACATACCGGCCGCAGGCCACCTGCATTCCTTCTTCGTCGATTTTCAGGATCGTGCCCGGCTCCCGGGCGGCGCTTTGATACACCACCGAGGCCTGTTTGACCTTCATCATGACGCCTTTATAAAAAGCATACGCGCCGGGCCAGGGACGCAGGGCTCTGACCTGGCGTTCCAGGGCTTCGGCGTTTTGGGAAAAATCCATCCTGCCCGTTTCTTTTGTAATCATCTGGGCATAGGTTGCAAGAGACTCATCCTGAGGCACTCTTACCACGGTGCCGTCCTGGATCTGGGGAAGGGTCTTAAGCAGAAGCCCGGCGCCTAATTCCGAAAGGGCGTCATGGAGCTGCTGAGCGTCCATGGAACCGATCACCAGTTCTTCTTCCGCCAGCATATCGCCTGTATCCAGGCCCTTTTCCATCTGCATGATCGTAACCCCCGTGGTTTTGTCTCCTTCCAGGATCGCTCTTTGAATCGGCGCAGCGCCCCGCAGACGGGGCAGAAGAGAGGCGTGGATATTGATGCATCCAAACCTTGGAAGCCGAAGGATCTCTTCGGGTAAAATTTTTCCATATGCCGCCACCACGATCAGATCCGGCTCAAGCCGGGAAAGGGTCTGTAAAAATTCCGGCGCGTTCCTTAGGGTTTCCGGCTGGGCTACCGGAATCCCCAGAGCCAGGGCCGCCTGCTTGACAGGGGTGGGCTCGGTCTTTTTTCCTCTGTTTTTGGGCTTATCCGGCTGGGTCACCGCAAGAAGCATTTCATAGCCCGCTTCTTTCAAAGCTTCTAATGGCTTAACGGCAAAATCCGGCGTTCCCATGTAAATGATCTTCATTTTTCTTCATCCTCTTGTGTGGAAACGATCTGATGGGGATAATCGATATAAAGGGTCCCGCTGAGATGGTCGATCTCATGGCAGAAGGCTCTTGCCAGAAAACCCTCCGCCGTATAGGTCACTTCCTTGCCACTTCGATCCAAAGCCTTTACCACTACCTTCTGCGGCCGCTCCACGATCGCCACCACGCCGGGTATGCTAAGGCATCCCTCTTCTCCCGACTGAGTGCCCTCCGTTTCCACGATCTGCGGATTGATCAGCTCTATCAAGCCCTCTCCGATATCCACGATCACCGCCTGGCGAAGCACCCCCACCTGAGGCGCCGCCAGCCCCACGCCATTGTTTTCATACATGGTCTGGGCCATGTCGTCAAGAAGGGTCAGGATCCGATCGTCGATGTTTTCAATGGGCCGGGATTTTTTTCTCAGCCTTTCCTCTCCTTCTACCAGTATATTTCTCAGTGCCATAGTCTATACAACCTCCTGTTTTCCAAATTAGCCCCCCGCTCCGGCTTTTTACGCCATGGAATAGGGATTCACATCCACCGAAACGTAGCAGTCCCGAAAATCGTTTCCCGCCATTTCTATTTTTATTTTCTGGATCAATCCAAAGCAATCCTGTTTTTCTTCTTCTTTACATTTTATCAGCGCCTGGTAGCGATATCTACCCCTGTTTTTGATGACATGGCAGGGGCCCGGTCCCAGCAGCCCCCCCTCCAGCTCCGGAGAAAGCACCCGATATCGCTGGCAAAAGTTCTCAGCGGCCCGGCGGGTCTTTTCTTCCGATTCGCCGGTAAACAAAAGCTGTATCAGCTGTGTAAAGGGGGGATAGTCCATCACCTGTCTGAGCTGGATCTCTTCCCGGTAAAAACCTTCGTAGTCCTGGCGGCAGGCAGCCCCAAGGGCATAATGCTCAGGCTGATAGTTCTGAAGCACCACCCTGCCCTGACGGTCTCCCCTGCCGGCTCTTCCCGCCGCCTGGGTAATCAGCTGAAAAGCCCGTTCACTGCTGCGGTAATCGGGGATGTTTAGGGTAATATCCGCCGCGATGACCCCCACAAGCCCCACGTGTTTGAAATCCAGACCCTTTGCCACAAGCTGGGTGCCAACCAGAATTTGCGTTTTCCCCTTCCGGAAGGCTTCCAAAACCCTTTCCGCCCCGCCTCTTGTCCTTGTGGTATCAAGATCCAGCCGGTCTACCGCTCCCTGGGGAAAAAGCTGTTTGCACAGCTCCTCTACCTTTTCCGTACCGATCCCAAAATCCTTGATATAGGGGCTGCCGCACTGGGGACAAACCCGGGGCGCCGGCTGGCGGTATTCGCAGAAATGGCATACCACCCTTGCGTCTTTTTTATGATAGGTCATGGAAACGCCGCAATGGGGACATTTCATCACATAACCGCAGCTTCTGCAGGATACAAAGGAAGAATAGCCCCGGCGGTTTAAAAACAGAATGATCTGCTCCCCCCGCTCCAAACAGGCTTTGGTTTCCCGGTAAAGCGCTCTGCTGAAAACGCTGCGGTTTCCCGCCGCCAGTTCCTTTCTCATATCGCAGACCTGAATTTGAGGCAAAGGCACCTGGTTATACCGCTTTGACATTTTCAAAAGCTTCAGGCTTCCTTTTTCCGCCTGGTAATAGCTTTCCACCGAGGGCGTCGCCGAGCCCAGGATCAGCACCGCCCCGTTCAGCCGGGCCCTTTCCCGGGCCACCACGCGGGTGTCATACTTAGGCGAATAATCGGATTTATAGGAAGATTCATGCTCTTCATCCACAATAATAGCGCCGATCCTCTCCAGGGGAGCGAAAAGGGCGGATCTGGCCCCGATAACGATAGAAGCCTCTCCCTCCTTGATCCTGCACCATTCGTCGAAGCGTTCTCCCCGAGAAAGACGGCTGTGAAGCACCGCCACCTCTTCGTTTCCAAATCTTCCTCTGATCCTGCGGATGGTTTGGCCGGTCAGGGAAATTTCCGGCACCAGGATCATTGCGGTTTTTCCTTTTTTAAGGCAGGTCTCCACGGTTCTTATGTAAATTTCCGTCTTGCCGCTTCCCGTAACCCCATATAGCAGGAATCCGTCGAAGCTTTCTTTTTCCATGCTTTCCTCAATGGCCTCAAGACAGGCGCTCTGCTGAAAGGTAAGCTTTTTGACATCGCTTTCTTCATTTTCCATATGTCTTGCCGGGTCCCTGCGGATCCTCTTTTGGGAAATCCTTACCAGCCCTTTTTCAGCCAGAGCCTTCATAACGCTGTAGTCAAAGCCATATTCCTCCTTCAGCGCCGTCCTGGGAAGCGGACCCTTTTCCAAAAGCAGGCGTAAAAGGGCCTCCTGTTTTTTCCCTTTCCGCCCCGTCTCCAAAAAAGCCCGGGCCTTAAGCGGTTCCTCTACATCCAGCCATTGCCGGAGAGCCCGCTTTCCTTCCGGCAGAAAGCAGGCGATGGCGTCATAATACCGGCACAGAAATTCCCTTCGCATGAACCGGCATAAGGCTACATTTTCCTCTGTAAGCCTGTGGCCCGTCACCCGGCGGATCTCCTTTACCTTTTTCACCTCGCAATCCGGATTTTTTTCGATCCCAAAGACCCAGCCCCGGATCAGATGATTCCCTCCTCCAAAGGGGATCTGAACCTCGTCTCCTATTTGAGCGGCCCCTTTCGGGCAGCGGTAGGTAAACAGCCGGTCTGTTGCCGTTACCGGGTTATCGATGGCAATTTGCAGATACTCCATAAAGCCTCCTCCAGACAGGAAAAGAGCAGGCCCCCCTGCTCTTTTTTCACTTACCTTTATTCTTCATCCTCCCCGTCCTGGTCCTGGGCCAGATGGGTTGCCATTTCCTGCTCCTGGATCTCTTTTTCATTCATTTCCCGGTAAGTGAAGAGGTCCTTTGCGATCTCTTCCGCGGCGATAGAGACCGGTTTGTTGGTATCAATGGCGGGATCCAGCTTGCCGCTGCCGTCTATTATATCTCTTGCCCGCTTGGCCGCCATCACAACCAGATAATACCGGCTGCCCGCCTTGTCTCTGAGGGTATTGATTTCAGGATACAGCATACTAAGCCTCCTTAAATGTTCGAATGATTTCCTCCGCTCGGTTTCCGACCTTATTGTGCTGAGCGGAAATAATGCTGATCATCGCTTCCACCGCCTGTTCCACCTGGTCGTTAACGATGAAATAATCATAGGTCTCAAGACATTCCACCTCGTCCATGGCCTGCTTCAGACGGAGCGCCACGCTTTCGGGGCTTTCCGTTCCCCGGTTCAAAATGCGCCGTTTCAGCTCTTCAAGGGAGGGAGGTAAAATAAAAATCTGAACGCACTGGGGAAATTTCCGGCGAATTTTAGCCGCTCCCTGCACGTCGATTTCCAGGATCAAATCCCGGCCGCTTTTCAGCTTTTCCCGCACAAAAGCCTCCGGCGTCCCGTAATGCTTCCCGAAATTTTCCACATACTCCACAAACCCGTCCTTTCGGACGATTTCCAGAAATTCTTCCTCGGTCATGAAAAAATAATCTTTTCCATGGACCTCTCCCTTTCTGGGGCTTCTGGTGGTAGCGGAAACGGACAGTTCCACCTCCGTGCGCCTTACAACCTCGCCGCAGATGGTTCCCTTTCCGGCGCCGGAGGGGCCGGAAACCACAAACAACAACCCTTCCAAAGCCGTTACCTCCGCCTTATTCGAATTTTTCCGACGGTTTATCGGTCAGCCGGTTCGCGACGGTTTCCGGCTGCATACCGGAAAGGATAATATGGTCGCTGTCCGTCACGATGACAGATCTTGTCTTTCTGCCATAGGTAGCGTCAACCAGCTTGTTTTCTTCTCTTGCCTCTTGTATCATTCTTTTGATAGGCGCGGATTCAGGGCTTACGATGGAGATGACCCGATTCGCGCAGACGATGCTTCCATAACCGATGTTTACCAATTTTACCGCCATGCTCTCTCATTCCTCTCTTTTAGTTAGTCATTTCTTTTTACCAGCCGCTTTCTTTCCGGGCTTTTGATGCCCGGCCGGGCAAAAACTACTTCCGCCGCCTTTTCAGCCCCTATAAAAGCTTGTTTCTTCAGGGCGGAGGAATGTATTATTTATAAATCTGTAATAGAGTTATATTATCCTATTTAACTGATGATTTCAAGTGTTTTACTCAATATTTTGTACCTGTTCCCGAATTTTTTCAATTTCGCTTTTCATTTCCACCACTACATTGGTAATGGAAATGTCTGCGGATTTAGAGCCGGTGGTATTGGCCTCCCGATTCATTTCCTGCACGATAAAGTCCAGCTTTTTCCCCTCCGGCTCCCGGGCGTTTTCTATAATTTGCCGCAGCTGGCTGATATGGCTGTCCAGCCTTACCAGTTCTTCGGTTACATTGGATTTGTCCGCAAAGATCGCCGCCTCGACCAGGATCCTTTCCTCGGGCAGTTCTCCGCTGTTTCCTGTCAGCTCCCGTATCCTGTCGGAAAGCTTTTGCTGATAGGCTTGCACGATCTGGGGAGAAAGCGCCTCCACCTGCTCTACATATCCCTTCAGAAGCTCCCCCCGCTTAAGAATGTCCGCCGCCAGCTTTTCCCCCTCGGTCCGGCGCATCCCGTCCAGTTCCTTTACCGCCTCCTCCACGGCAACGGAGAGCAATCGAAGGATTTCCTCCTCATCCTCCACATCGGGCATGGCCTTGACCACATCCGGCATGGAGGCCAAAAGGGAAAGGGTCAGCTCTCCCTGCAGGGAAAAGGCTTCTTTCAGCTGCGTAAGCCTCTCATAATACTGCCGCGCCAGCTCCTGGTGCAAAAGGATTTTCATATCTCCATCGGTCAGATTTTCCACCGTCACGGAAACATCTACCTTTCCTCTTTTCACCGCTTCTTTGATAATGCCTTTGACCCGCTCCTCCGCAAAGGCATATCTGCGGGGCATTTTCACCGTTATATCACAATAGCGATGATTTACGCTTTTCATTTCCACCGTTACGCTTCGTTTGCCGTCGCTGTGTTCGCTTCTGCCAAAGCCCGTCATACTCTTGATCATCTGCTTGTTCCTCCATTTAAAGGCGATTTCTTTAAAGGCGATACCCCCGGCAGGGGCATTTGCCCCCAGGCGGTTTCTTTTTTCTATTTCCCCCGTCTCGTTACGGCCATGCCAGGTTACGGCCATTCCAGCATTACCTCTGCGGTCTTTTCCGCCGGCCCCTGCATGAAAACCCTTCCCTGGGGGTCGAAGGATATGACAAGCCGGCCCCCCGGCGTTTGGGCCTCCACGGTTTTATCCATGGAAAACAGGCGGCAGGCCATGACCACAGAAGAGCTGACACCTGTTCCGCAGGCAAGGGTTCTGCCCACGCCTCTTTCCCAGGTGCTGACCTGAATATGAGAGGGATCCTTGATCCTGACAAAATTAATATTCATATCCGCCAAAAACATCGGATGCTCCTCCAGGAGCTTTCCGTAAGCGCCCACATAATCCTCTTCATCCTCTACAAACACCACCCCGTGATTCACGCCCAGGTGAATACAGGATATCTCAAAGCTCCGCCCCTCCGGCAGGAGCAGGGGCTGGCGGATGAATTCCGGCAGCTTCGTATCGATATGCAAAACCCGGCTGTCATAGGTATAGGCGCCCATATGGATCTTCACCTGAGACTGCCGTTTTTCTTCCCGGATCATTTCCACTTCCTTGACGCCGTCTTCCGTTTCGATGGTAAAGCTTTTTTCCCTGACGATCCCCTGATCTCTGAGGAATTTCGCAAGACAGCGGATACCGTTTCCGCACATGGAATCCTTTGTTCCGTCCGCGTTATAATACGCCATCCTCACACCGCAAAGGGATGAGGCCTCAGCAGCGATCAGCCCGTCAGCGCCTACGCCGAAATGCCTGTGACAGAGGCTTTTGGCAAAAGCGGCCTTGTCCTTTATCAGAGCTTTTCTGTTGTCAAAGATCAGAAAATCGTTTCCCGCCCCATGCATTTTCCATAATGTGATCCGGCTCATGGCTGCCTCCTTTGGTGGTTTTTCTTTTCATTTTCGTTTTTTCTCTTTTTTTCCCGGCTATTATTATATATGCTGCCCTCCCCCGTGGCAAGAAAAAGCCGGAAAAGTCTGAAAAACGCCCTTTCCGGCTTTTCAGCACCCCCGGCTTCTTTTCCTTTTTCCTATTTCATAGTATAATAAAAGAATCTTGATCATCTAACCCTCAGACCCAGCTTTGAAAGGATCGATACACATGCCATTTGACGGAATCGTTACCGCCTGCGTCGCGCGGGATCTAAGCAACGCCCTTGCCGGCGGAAAAATCGAAAAAATATATCAGCCTGAACAGGATGAGATCGTCTTGTCCGTTCACAGGGACAAGGAAAAATACAAGGTGTTTCTCACCTCCAACAGTATGAACAGCCGCCTTCATTTCATATCCGAAATGCCGCCCAATCCCCCTCAGCCCCCTACCTTCTGCATGCTTTTAAGAAAACATCTGCAATCGGGTAAGATCTCCAGGGTTCTGCAAAAGGATACGGAAAGAATCGTAGAGTTTTGGATCGATTCCTTCAGCGAGCTTGGTTATCCCATCACAAAAAAGCTTATCGTTGAAATCATGGGAAAGCACAGCAACATCGTTTTGGTGGACGGGGAAAGGGATCGCATCATCGACTGTATCAAACGGGTTTCCGTAGACGTCAACCGCTACCGTCAGCTTCTGCCCGGTATGCCCTATGTATACCCTCCCTCCCAGGGAAAACTCCCTTTTACCGGCCTTTCTTCTCAGGATCTTGTCTCCATCGTAAAAAGCGGCAAAGGCTCCTTATATCAGGCTCTGGTCCAGGGGATCATGGGCTTCAGCCCCTTTTCCGCCTCCGCTTTATGCCTTCGCCAGGGACTGGATCCGGCAATGCCTGCGGCCCAGCTGACAGAAAGGGAGCTTTCCCGGCTTTTTGACGGGCTTTCTGAAATGTGCCGCTTTATCCAGACCGGCCGGGATTTCTGCCGGATCTGGTTTGATGAAACGGGAACGCCTGTGGATTTTCACTGCTTTGACCATCTGGATTATTCCCGGATATATTCCTTTGAAAGTCCGGAAGATGTAAGCCGGTGCACAGAGCTGTTTTACCAGAAAAAATCCTCCTCCAACCGGCTGAAGCAAAAATCCGCCGATCTTTCCAAGGTTCTTTCCTCCGCTCTCAGCAAGCTGTATCTGAAGCAGGACAGGCTTACCCAGGAGATCCTCCAGGCGGAAAAGGCCGACCGCTATCGTCTCATGGGCGAGCTTTTGCTGGCCAATCTGTATCAGATCAGGCCCGGCATGAAAAGCATCACCGTAGAAAACTACTACGATCAAACACAGCTTGTGATCCCGCTGGATCCTCTGCTTTCCCCTTCCGATAATTCTCAGCGGTATTATAAAAAATACAACAAGGCCAAAACGGCGCTGAAGGAAAAAAACATCCAGAAAAACGAAACTCAAAAGGAAATCGCTTATCTGGAATCCGTGCAGCAGACCCTGGAAAACGCGGGGGATTATACGGATGTGGAGGTCATCCGCCAGGAGCTTACAGAGGGCGGCTACCTTCGCCGAAGATCCGAAAAGAAAATAAAAAAAGCCTCCACCTTGCCTCCTCATACCTTCTATACCGCGGGAGGGCTTAAAATTCAGGCAGGAAGAAACAACCGGCAAAACGACGCTTTGACCTTAAAAACCGCCGCCGCAAACGACATCTGGCTGCATACCAAGGATATTCCCGGCACCCATGTGATTTTGTCCACAAACGGCGCCGAGCCCTCCCTGCAGGATCTGCGGGAAGCCGCCGGCGTCGCCGCCTATTTCAGTAAGGGCAGCATGTCGGAAAACATCCCGGTGGATTATACCAAAGTCAAATTCGTAAAAAAACCGGCGGGGGCCAAGCCGGGGATGGTGATTTTTACCCACAACCGCACCCTTTACGTAAATCCCGCCCTTCCCTCTAATCCCGCCCCGGATGAAAAAGCTTCCGGAGAATCATAGGCGGCCTTTGTGCCTCCTCTTCAAAAGCCCGCCGGAAAAGCGGGCTTCATCAAAAGATAAAGGCGCCGGTATCTGCTTTTTTACACCGAGATAAATATGTCGAAAATCCGACAGCTTATGTTACTTTGATTGCAATTTTTTCAAATTTCTTCCATACTTATACCAGGCTTGCTTTGACGGGGCAAAATCAAAAATAAAAGCTTCCGCTGGGGGAAAGGAGTCATGGATGGAAAAGGTTTGCAAAAAAAGGGGAAGAAGCCCAAAGCCCGCTTTGGAGCTGGGCAGTCTGCGGGAGGCCGGTTACATTTTAGAGGAAAAAACGGATTACGGGGCTAAGTGCTGCGCCCTGTGCGGCAGCGCCCTGCCGGGGATCTCCTTTAAAAACAAATGCCTGTGCCTTCGCTGCCTTCAATATGTGAAATCCAATTAAAACTTATGTTAAGAACCCCTAAAAGGGTTCTTTTTCATCTCCTGCTGTGATATGATGAAGCCAACGGCAAGGAGAGGAGGCTCTTATGCAAAACAGGAAAAAGGATATTCTGAACCTGGCCCTTTACGCCGGGGAAATCATGCTCCGCAGCGGAGGCGAAACCTACCGGGTGGAAGAAACCATGCTGCGCCTTTGCGGCGCCTGCGGCATCCCAAGAGTGGAAACCTTCGTGACCCCAACAGGCATTTTTCTTTCTATCGATGATGAAGGAAACGATAACGCCACCTTCACCTTCCAAAAAAGGATCCGCAGCCGTGAAATCGACCTTTCCAAGGTTTCCCGGGTCAATGATTTTTCCCGGGCCTTTTCTCCCGAAAAAATGAGCATGACAGAGGGCATGGCTCTTTTAAAGCAAATCGACGGGCCTCCCCGCTATCCTCTCTGGATGCGCAGCCTGATGGCCGGCGTGGCGGCCGCGTCCTTTACCGGTATGTCGGGGGGGCAGTCCAACGATATGCTCTGCTCCCTTGGCATCGGCGTTTTCATATACAGCCTTCTTTCCTTTCACGACAGGCTCCAGGAAAACACCTTTATCAAGACCCTTCTGGCCGCCGCCGTAGGCTCCTTTCTGGCGCTTCTGTGCGGCTATTTCAGGCTCTGCACCTCCATTGACACCCTGATTATCGGCGCCATCATGATCCTGCTTCCGGGGGTTGCCATTACAAACGCCATTCGGGATTCTCTTTCCGCCGATCTTCTGTCAGGAATGGTCAGAGCCTTTGAAGCTCTGATCACGGCGGTTTCTATCGCGGTAGGTGTAGGCCTTGCCATCGCCTTTTTCGCATTTTTAAGCGGAGGTGGGATCCATGGTTGAAGCTTTTCTTCTGGCCGCCTGCGGCACTCTGGGCTATGCCTTTGTTTACAACATCCCAAAACGGCTGATTCCTCTGGCGGCTCTCACAGGCGCCTGTGGCTGGCTGGTTTATTCCCAGTTTCCTCAGCAGCCCATCACAGGCTGTTTCCTGGCGGCTCTGACGGTAGGAGTCCTCAGCGAAATCCTCTCCCGCCTTTTCAAGGACGCCGCTACCCTTTTCATTTTACCGGGAATTCTCCCCCTTGTTCCGGGGGCCAGGATGTACAGGATGATCCTCGCCCTGATGGAGCAGAATTTCGACAGGGCAGGCGGCCTGTTTATCGAAGTCATGTCCTTTGCGGGGAGCATCGCAATCGCCCTGCTGCTTGCCACCTCTTTATTCCGCTTTCTGTTTCGCAAAAGCCGACGGCTTCCCGAAAGGGAAGAATCACCCCCAGACAGGCATCCCGAAGATCTTTCTCACTGATTGCCCCGCAAGGCCTTCAGCGTTTTTTCGAATTCCTCCGGCAGCGGCGCGTGAAACTCCATATATTTTTCCGTTACAGGATGAATAAAGCCCAAGGTCCTGGCATGCAGCATCTGAGTGGATATACCCATAACAGGTTTTTTCGGTCCATAAACCATATCTCCCATTAAGGGATGGTGGATAAAGGCCATATGGACCCGGATCTGATGGGTCCTTCCCGTTTCCAGCCTGGCCTGGATCCTTGTAAAACGGCCGAAACGCTCTAAAACCTCCCAGTGAGTGACAGCTCTTTTTCCCTTTTGCGCCAGCACGGCCATACGCAGCCGGTTTTCAGGATCTCTTCCCAGGGGCTGATCTATCGTTCCCCGATCCTCCTTCAGATTGTCATAAACCAGCGCCTCATAGACCCTTGTGATGGAATGGGCCTTCAGCTGAGCCGCCAGGGAAAGATGGGCCTTATCATTTTTTGCCGCCATAAGCAGCCCGCTGGTATTTTTATCGATCCGGTGTACAATGCCCGGCCGGATCACCCCGCCAATAGAGGAAAGATCCCGGCAATGATAAAGAAGCGCATTTACAAGGGTACCGCTTTCATTTCCCGGCGCCGGATGCACCACCATTCCTTTCGGCTTATTGACCACGATCACAGCCTCATCCTCATAAACCACAGCAAGCGGAATCGGCTCCGGCTGGGCTTTGACCGGCCTGGGAGGAGGAAAGCGCAGCAATATCCGGTCTCCCGGCCTGACCTTTTGCTTTTTCAGTCCCTGGGCCGTTCCGTTGACAAAAACCATTCCCTGCTCCATCAGCTTTTGCAGATAGGTCCTGGAGAGGGATTCATCGGTGACAGCAGCCAAATATACATCAAGACGCATACCGGCCGCCTCCGGTTCCACTTCAAACAGCACCTCTTCCTCTTGCCGGTTATTTTCCTGTGTCATAACAGCCTGCCTTTCTTTTGAAATTGAGGGAAAACACCCCCTTCGGCGGCGTTTTCCCCGTTAAAAAGCCCTCGCCGGAGCAGTTTCCCGGGCAAGGGCCTATTTACGGATTCCGGCGGCCTGTCAGGAGGCCTGTTCAGGATGCTTCCTGTTCGGGATCGGCCTTTGAAAACAGCAAAGCGCTCATCAAAAGCAAAAACGCACCGATCACGATACAACAGTCGGCAAAATTGAACACGGGAAACTGGATCAAACGGACATCCAAAAAATCGATCACATAGCCAAGACGGACCCGGTCTATGATATTTCCCACGCCGCCGCCTACGATCATGGCAAGGCTGATGCTGGTCATGACATCAAAGGTGCGGATATGCCGAAGCAACACAAATAATACGGCAATCATCACCGCCCCGGTCAGAAGGATCAAAAAAGCCTGCCGGTGCTGAAGTATGCTGAAGGCCGCTCCAAAATTCTGAACATACGTAAAATGAAATACGCCGTCAATCACAGGTATGCTCTGACCGATTGCAAGCGTATTTACCACCACGTATTTAATCAGCTGGTCAATTGCGACGATCCCCAGGATCACCGCGAAAACTGCAACATACATAGGGTTTTGTCTCTCCTAAATTAGCTGTCCGATGTCGCTGATATTGACCGTACCCTCGTCTTTTTCCTTGTCCTGCTGGGATTTTTCATCTCTGCTCAGCTCATCGCTGTAAAACAGTTCCTGGGTGAGTACATCGAATTTTTCCAGTTCGGATTCCAACAGGGTTTTATATCTGGTGTTGAAAATATTGAGCCTGTTTTTTAACTGCTGGTATTCGTCTTTACAGCGCTCTACATTTTCCTTTGCCTCCCGGACAATCACCTCAGCGTCCAGCTCCGCGTTTTTCAAAAGGATTTTCGCGCGTTTTTCAGCGCTTTCCGAAATGTCCTGCATCAGGCTTTTTGTCGTGGCCAGGGTTTCCATTACGGAATCCTCCGCCCGGGTCTTTTTTTCCAGTTCCTTTTCAAGGTCGCTGATTTTCTGCTTTAACAGCCGGTTATCCTCCAGCAGCTTTTCATAATCCAGCGTCAGCATATCCAGGAACTGATCCACTTCATCTTCCTTATAGCCCCGGACGCCCTTGGAAAATTCTTTGTTTTGAATATCCAGCGGCATGATCATAGCGTCAAACACCTCCACCTACATTCCCACTCCAATAATAATGCTACATAACACTCTGTAAATCACCGTCAAAAGCAAAAGGGCCAGCACCGGTGAAAAATCAAGTCCAAAATTGCCCTGGAACCGGTACAAAAGCCTCCTGCAAGGAGCAAGCAGCGGTTCCGTGATCTGATGAAGAATCATGTAAAGGCGATTGTAGGGGTCTCTGATAAACCAGCTCAAAATGACTCTCGCCACAATCAAAAACGAAAGTATGTCATAAAAAACGCTCAGCGCTTTTAATACTGCCCACATAAAGTGTTCTCCCTATCTGAAAATGCTGCTTTTCGGCGAGGGCTGATAATCTTTCAGATCCAGATTGGAAGAAATATCTACATTTTCCGGCGCAAAGACAAAAATATTATTGGCAACCTTCTGGACGCTGCCGTCAGCCGCATAAGTAGCGCCGCTGACAAAGTCGAAAATCCTCTTTGCCACATCGGTTTCCACTTTTTCCAGATTGATGATAACGGGTTTTTTGTTTTTCAGGTTATCCACGATTTTAGGACATTCCTCAAAGTTGCTGGGTTCATGAACGACCAGCTTCATATGGCCCTTCTGCTGCAGATTGACAACCTTATTGTCTCTTGTCTGGCTGCTGATGGGCAGGACAGGGCGGGAATAATCCCTGGAATAATCCTTTTCCAAAGCCTTTTTTTTCTTCGTAATCATCTTCATCCTCATCGTCAACCGTCTCTATGCCAATCAGGTATTTCATCTTTTCCAGAATTCCTTCGCTCATAATTTCCCTCCACTTATGATTTCGCTAATGTTTTATTTTATTCCCCGCATTATATATTGTAGTTACGGGGACCAAAGATA
Organism: uncultured Clostridia bacterium; assembly: GCA_944386095.1. GTDB lineage: Bacteria > Bacillota > Clostridia > Peptostreptococcales > Anaerovoracaceae > CALWZU01. Next base: position 35,354 of record CALWZU010000026.1, read on the forward strand.
GCCGAACCGATACGTACCATGGTAGCCCCTTCCTCGATGGCCACCTCATAGTCGCCGGACATGCCCATGGACAGGTGTTCAAAATCCATGCGGCTGTTTTTGATCTCTTTATACTGATCAAAATATTCCTTTACCTGCCTGAAATACACCCTGACGTTTTCCGGATCCGGATCGTAGGGCGCGATGGTCATCAGGCCCTTGACCTTGATATGTTCGCAGCTGCCGGTGATGCTTTCCAGAAGATTTTCAAAGCCTTCCTTATCGATACCAAACTTGGATTCCTCTCCGGCGGCATTGATCTGTATCAGGATTTGAGCGGTAATGCCTTTCTCTCCCGCCCTTTTGTTGATTTCTTCCGCCAGCTTCACCGAATCCACCGAATGGATCAGGCAGACCTTATCGATGATATATTTCACCTTGTTGGTCTGCAAGTGCCCGATCATGTGCCATCTGACCGGATCCACCTGATCGTACTTGTCCATGATTTCCTGGACCTTGTTTTCCCCGATGTCCGTGATACCCCAGGAAATGGCCGTATTCATTTCCTGAGGGGTTCTGGTCTTGGTTACGCCGATCAGAAGGACGTCTTCCCGTTTCCTTCCGCAGCGCCGGCAGATCTGCGCGATATTTTCATCCAAGCGTTGCAGGTTCTCAAATATGCTATTCATCTTTCTCGTCTCCTTCCGGCGCCGGCAGGCTGGATCCATTGGTGAGGATCTCATCATAAGCGCTGACCGTCGTCACTTTCTGGCTGCCCTCATCCGTCGTTTCCGTATAGGAATCCATCGCTACCAGCACATCCTCTCCGCTGATCATGTAAATATGAACCGGTGTGAATTTATATTCACCGTTGATCTGCTTCACATAGACGCCGGGTTTTCCATCAACCGTCACCAGACTCTGGGATTTCAGCCGAAGGCCTTCCTCGTCCACCGTGATGATCTGGGCGTCAAGCTTTCTGTCCTTTGTATAATTCTCGTAATATCTGCTGGTCTTAAGCACCACCAGGTAATCCTGATTTTGGGTGATGATGTCATCCACCACCGCCTCTATCCTGGAATCGCCCAGCACCACGCCTACGGAATTTCCTTTATTATAATTGACAACCGTCTCGTTGTCACACCAAAAAACCAGATACCAGTAATTTCCGGCAATGGTTTTGAATAGGATCTGGCCTTCTTCGGCGGTTTGCGCAACAACGTTTTCCGTTTGCAGGTTCATGGACTCCATCTCGGATTTACGCATCTGTGACAGGCGCCGGGGATTGAAATATTCCTCCTGCCCGTCTACATAATAGCCGATGGTGCCTGTTTGCGCCTCCTGATAAGGCCTTTCCCCTACCCGCAGCACCGTTGTGCCCTTTCTCACCTTTGTTCCTTCATCATAATAATAGGCAATGTCTCCGGCGTTTTCCGCTACGGTAACGCTTTCGTCCCGCACCAGATAACATTCTACTTCCTGTGACACAAGCACATTGCTGTACTGGGCCACATAGGTTTCCGCCAGAGAGCCCCAAATCCCGGGAAAGACATAGGCAACGGCCACAAGCACGGCAACGGCGAGAAACCATATCAGCCAAAGCATTTTTCGATAGCCTTTTCTCGATTGTTTCGTTTCCATTTCTTTTCATTCCCGTTATTTTCTTCTGTTTTTTTATAAATATGTTCTTTATTTTACCACATTTATAGAGGCAAGCACAACTAATTTTAAGAGATTTCCTTAAGCAAGGTTTGTAAAAAGGCCCTTCCTCTTTTAACAGTATAGCATCCAGTCCCTGTCATTGCAAATTATCTCCCCTTTCTTCAGAAAAAAGAAAAAAATAAAACGCCCTGTCCCGCTAAACGTTTTTTGAAACGCCGGGAAAAGCTTCTTATTTTCTTTACGCTCCCTGCCAGATCCGCTTTTTGCTTTAACCCTCTTTACCGCAGAGCGAAGCGATCCTGCAGATAGGCTTGTCCTTTTTCCTGCAGATCCATGACCTGCCCCATCAGCTCCAGGATCTGCCTGCTGTTTTCGCAGATTTTGCCGGTTCTTGCCCAAAGGCTGTTTTCCTGCCGGAAAAGAGCTTCCCGGTTTTGAGGCCGGCGGTTTTCCATCTCCATATTCTGAACCATAGCGGAAATCACGCTGAGCCGGTCGCATATCTGGTGCTGCAGCTCCCGAAGGCTTTCCAAATGATGCTCTGATAGAAGCGCCCTTTCTTCTTCCTCCTGCCGTCTTTTTTCCTCACTGCATTTTCGGCTTTCCGCCGGATTCCCAAAATTGACATAAACCAGATTGTTTTCGGCATATTTAGTTATTTCCACTTCACACACCCCCTTATATAGTAATTATAATCCATCATTTTGGGATTTCAACCGGCATTCGCCATTCAAATTTCTCCAAAAAACGACAAAAACAAAAACAGCCGTTTCTTCCTTCCGAAGATTTCGGCTGCTTGTTGCCCCTGCTTTTTCAGAGCTCTTTTTCCGCTTTTGCGGCCTATAACCTATAAGATAATGCAGATAAAATAATCCTTGCCCTCGTCGGATATTTTCTGAATAGAATGCTGGATCTTAAACTGAAGCTGTTCGGGCATTGCCTTTGCTTTGACCTGCATTTGCTCGGCCACCATTTCCCTGAGAGTTTTCCCAAGCAGATTTACCTCCCATATGGCCTGGGGCTGCGCTTCATAAGACGCCTGCAAATGCCGCAAAAGATCCTTTGCCTGCTCCTCTTCCCCTACCACCGGCGCCACCTCCGTGGAAAGCTGGGTGCGGATCAGATGCAGGGAGGGAGCGGTCGCCCGGATCCTCACGCCGTATTTTGATCCCTGCCTGAACAGGGATGGCTCCTGCAGACACATATCCTCCACATCCGGTTCCACGATTCCATAATTCAGCGCCTCTGTCTGGGCAAGGGCTCCTTTTAGTTTATCATATGCCCTCTGATCCTTTGCCATCTGACGTATCAAGCGGAAGAAATCCCTGTCGTTTTCCACTTTGGCATCGATCATTTCTCCCAGCACCTGATAAAACAAACCTCCCGCCATGTCCACATCCACGTCCACTCTTCCGCAGGAAAGCTCCACCGCCTCGGGACAGGCTCTTTTGATCACCCTGCCGTCCTCCATCATCTGAGCCCCTTCTCTGGCTTTTCGGATGGTTGTAAAGGAATCGGCCCACTGGCGCAAAAGCGTGTTGATATGAAGCCTGATCCAGTGATCCTCTTCCAGTCCTCCCACAAACCCGGGCATATGAAAAACCATCTGAGACAGGGGAAACTCATAAAGCACCTGCTCAAGAAGAGAATTGAGGGTCTCCATATCCATACGGGCGCAGTTGACGGCCACTACAGGCGCTCCGTAACGCTCCTGGATCTCTTTTTTGCACTCCCTGGCCTGCTGAGAATCAGGCAAAACGCAGTTCAAGACCACAATAAACGGTTTTCCCAGCTGCTGAAGCTCCTGAATGACCCTCGCCTCACCAGGCCGGTAGTTCTCCCTGTCGATTTCAGACACGGATCCATCGGTGGTTACCACAAGTCCGATGGTACAATGATCCGCGATCACCTTTCGGGTCCCTGTCTCCGCCGCCTCTTCAAAGGGCATAGGCTCCTGGGACCAGGGGGTAGATACCATTCTGGGCTTTCCGTCCTCCCAATGACCCATCGCCCCTTCCACCATATAGCCCACACAACCGATCAGCCTCACCCGGCAGGACACATCCTGAGCAACCGTCAGTTCCACAGCTTCCGCGGGCACAAACTTAGGCTCCGTGGTCATGATGGTTTTCCCTCCCCCGCTCTGGGGAAGCTCATCCTTTATCCGTTCCCTGACATACTCGTTTTCCACATGAGGCACTACCAGCAAATCCATAAACCGTTTGATAAAGGTCGACTTGCCCGTTCGCACCGGGCCCACCACGCCGATGTAGATGTCTCCCTGGGTCCGCTTGGAAATGCTTTCATATATCTGCAACTTATCCAAACCCTTTCCCTCCTTCGCGCATTCACCTAGCAATAATACATATGAAAACACGTCCCGGTGTATGCCTTAACTTTAAAGGGAACGGGGATTTTCAGAAAAAGGTTTGAATAAACCGGCTACAGGGGCTCTACCTCATGGCGTTTCTGCCGGCCCATCAAAGCCGCCACCGCATCTCTGGCATCCACCCTGCCCTGGATCGCCAAATAAATCTGTTCGGTGATCGGCATTTCTACTTCATACCGCTTTGCCAGCTCATATGCGGCTTTTGCCGTATACATCCCTTCCACTACCATGCCTACCTGGCTGATGGCCTGCTGGGGTGAAACGCCTTCACCGATCAAAATGCCGCAGCGGCGGTTTCTGCTGTGCATGCTGGTACAGGTAACGATCAGATCCCCGATCCCCGAAAGGCCTCCAAAGGTTTTTTCGTCAGCGCCCATGGCGACGCCCAGCCTTGCCATTTCCGCGATGCCTCTTGTCATCATGGCCGCCTTGGCATTGTCCCCAAAGCCCATACCATCGGATATGCCCGCTCCCAGAGCGATGATGTTTTTCAGCGCGCCCCCCAGCTCCACACCGATTACGTCAGAGCTTGTATATACCCGCAGACAGGGAGACATAAAGAGATCCTGGATCCTCTGGGCAAGCTCTCTGTCCTGGCTGGCGGAAACCAGCGTAGTCGGCAGGCCCCGGCTGACCTCTTCCGCATGGGAAGGCCCCGAAATCACCACATACGGCACTTCTCCCAGCTCCTGCAGGGCAATCTGAGAAAGGCGCATCAGGCTGTCCTGTTCGATTCCCTTGGCCGTATTGACGATCACCGCGTTTTGGGGGATCTCTTCTTTTGCCTCCCGCGCCGCCTTTCTGAAATGCTGAGCCGGCACCGAAAAAATCACCACCTTCGCCTCTTCCAGGGCCCTCCGGCGGCTTTCGCTGATCACCAGCGTCTCCGGGAAGGTCACGCCCGGCAAATACTTTCTGTTTTCCCGCGTCTTTTTCATGTCCAAAAGATGCGCTTGATCAATATCCCACAAACTGACCCTGTGTCCATTGCCGCTGAGGCTGATGGCGATGGCGGTCCCCCAGCTGCCCGCTCCAAGCACTGTGATATCTGTCCTGTTGTCCATGTTCTTTCCTTACCTTTCTTTTGCCCTTCGCCTGCCGGCTCGACAAAACGCCGGCTTCGGCCTTGAGACCCTTTAAAACCCTTTCGGGCTCTCTTCTTTTTTGATTCAGGATTTAAGCCGGAACTTTGGTTCCTCCCCCCGCAGGATCCGGCGGATATTGGCTCTGTGCTTCCACCAGATGATCATGGCGCAAATAACGCCCCACAGGATCAGCTCCTCTTTTCCCAGACACCACGCAGCGATAGGAAAGGCTGCGGAGCCGATCAGGGATCCCGGTGAAATCCGCCTTGTCAAAGCGATTACGACAAGGCCGACAGCCCCGCTGATCAGAATCGTCAGAGGCGATACGAAAATCGCGCAGCCCAGGGTCGTCGCCACTCCCTTGCCGCCGCGAAACCCAAAGCACACCGGCCAGATATGCCCGGCGATAACCGCAAGACCGCACCACATACCAAAGCCCTCTCCTGCCAGGACATCCCCCAGTATTACAAAGGGCACACCTTTGCAGGCATCGATCAAAAGAGTAGCGGCGGCGGCTTTTTTCCCAAAATTGCGCAGCATATTGGTGGTGCCTGCGTTACCGCTTCCCAGGGTGCGTATGTCCTTTCCATAAACGCCTTTGCTGATCAAAATGGAGGGAGACAGATTCCCTGCGAAATATCCGGCGATCAAAAGCGCCGCCTTGATCAGAATCGATGGTTCCATATCTTTTTCTCTCCTACTTTCCTTCTGCAGCTCTCTTTCTTACAGGTTTTCCGGATCATCACCCTTGGCCCGGAATACAAATTTAATGGAAGTCCCTTCAAAGCCGAAGCCCTCCCGGATTTTGTTCTCCAGATATCTGGCATATGAAAAATGCATCAGCTGCCTGTCATTTATTTTAAAAGAAAACAGCGGAGGCTTTACGCCCACCTGGCTTACGTAATAGATTTTCAGCTTTTTCCCTTTATCTGAGGGCGGCTGGTTCATCAGCATAGCGTCGGAAATCAGCCCGTTGAGCTGACCTGTAGGCACCCTTTTGGCGCATTCCATATCCACCCTCAGGGCCAAATCCAAAAGCCGGTCTACCCGCTGTCCCGTAAGGACAGAGATAAACAGCACAGGCGCATAGCTTAAAAACACCAGCTCTTTTCGGATTTCCTTGGTAAATTCCTTCATGGTATTGGTCTCTTTTTCGATCAGATCCCACTTATTGACCGCCACAATGATGCCTTTTCCCGCTTCATGGGCCATTCCGGCGATTTTTTTATCCTGCTCGGTAACGCCCTCCCGGGCGTCCAGCATCACTACGCACACATCGGAGCGCTCGATAGCGGCGATCGCTCTGATAATGCTGTATTTTTCAATATTTTCTTCTATTCTGCTCCTTCTTCGGATACCGGCCGTATCGATCAGAGTAAAACGCCTGCCCTCATATTCCAAAGGGGAATCGATGGAATCCCTGGTGGTTCCCGCTATATCGCTGACAATCACCCGGTTTTCCCCAAGCAGGGCGTTTACAAGAGAGGATTTTCCCACATTTGGCTTTCCAATAACGGCAAGCTTCAGGCTTTCTTCTTCCTGATCCAGGGAACGGGAAAGCTGAAATTTTGAAACGATCACATCCAAAAGATCTCCAAGCCCCAGCATGTTAACGGAAGAAATCGCCACAGGTTCTCCTAACCCCAGCTCGTAAAAATCGTAAAAGTTTTCGGGCATCTGACCCTTGTCGATCTTGTTGACCGCAAGCACAACCTCTTTCCCCGTTCGATAAAGCATCGAGGCCACTTCCCGGTCTGATGAGGTAAGCCCTTCCTTTCCATCCACCATAAATAAAATGACATCTGCGGTTTCCATGGCGATCTGCGCTTGCTGGCGCATCTGAGACAGGATCACATCCGCCGTGGAGGGTTCGATGCCTCCCGTATCGATTATCGCAAAGGAAACCCCGTTCCATTCGGTTTCCGCATAAATCCGGTCCCGGGTCACGCCCGGCGTATCTTCCACAATAGAAACCCTTTTCCCGATAATCCGGTTAAAAAATGTAGATTTTCCCACATTCGGCCTGCCCACGACGGCAACGATGGGTTTGCTCATGATTATTTCCTCCCAAAAAATCTGGACCAAAAGCCTTTTTTCTGCGACTGCTCTTCTTCCCTGGCATCCGCTTCACCGGCTTCTTCCTTTTCCGCCTCCGTCTCAGCCCCGGCTTCCTCTCCGGCCAAGGGCCCTTCTGTTTCGGCGCTTTCCATTGCCTCGGCCATTTCTTCCTGAGGCGCTTTTTCCTCCTGAAGCGTCTTTTCTTCCATGCCTTCCCGGGCTTCTTCTCCCGCAGCCTGGAGGCTTTCTTCTTCCTGCGCCCGGGTTTCCCCTTGGGCTTCTATTTCATTTTCCTCTTCCTTTTCTGTTTCCTGTTCTTCTTTCTGTTCTGTTTCCTGCTCTTTTTCCTCTTCCTGTAAATCAGCGCTTTCCTCTTTTAAGGCGTCTTCTGCTTCTTCCCTCACAGCAGCTTCCTCCAAGATCTGTTCTTCCTCCTCCTTCTCAGACCCTGTGCTGTCAAACAGGGCTTCCACAAATTCATCCGGACGGAAGGGCTGCATATCTTCAAGTCCCTCTCCCACGCCGATAAATTTGACGGGAATGGAAAATTCATCGGCGATGGAAATCACGATGCCGCCTTTAGCCGTTCCATCCAGTTTTGTAAGGATGATTCCCGTAATATTGGTGATTTCGCTGAACTGCCTTACCTGAGAAAGAGCGTTTTGCCCTGTGGATCCGTCGATTACAAGAAGGGTCTCCCGGTGAGCCTGAGGAAACTCCCTTTCAATGATCCGATCCATTTTCTGAAGCTCATTCATCAGATTCTTTTTATTATGAAGCCTTCCCGCCGTATCGCAGATAAGCACATCCGTCCCCTTTGCCACTGCGGAATGGATCCCGTCAAAAAGAACAGCCGCAGGGTCCGAGCCCTCCTTGTGGCGGATCACGTTAACGCCGATTCGCTCGCCCCAAACCGTCAGCTGCTCCGCCGCTGCGGCCCGGAAGGTATCCGCTGCCACCAGCTGTACAGACCTGCCCTGTTTTTTTAATCCGGCGGCGATTTTTGCGATCGAGGTGGTCTTTCCTACGCCATTGACGCCGATCACCAAAATCAAAAGGGGATTTTCCCCGGTCAGCCTGTGAGCCGTTTCTCCCTTGTCCAGGATCCGGGCCGTAATGGCTTTTACTTCCTCCCGGACCTGCTGAGCGCTGTCAATGTGCCGGCGCTTTACGGTCTCCTTCAGCTCGTCGCTGATCTTCATCGCCGTATTCATGCTTACATCCGACATGATCAGCGTATCCTCCAGTTCTTCCAGGAAGCCTTCATCCACCCTGGTATAGGTGTTGAACATTTCCTCAAGAGAAAGAACCATATTCTCCTTCGTTCGCTGAAGACCCTCTTTCAGTTTGCTAAAAAAAGACATTTCCTTCACCTTTCCTTGCTGTGTTTTTTATCCCGCGGTCAAGCGTTTCCACAGGCCTAACCGGATTTTTTTTCTTCTTTTGTAAAACGATCCACATCGCTCATTTTCAGAGAAATCACCCTGGAAATCCCCTTTTCCGGCATCGTAACGCCATAAAGCACATCCCCCTGCTCCATAGTCGCTTTCTGATGGGTCACCACTAAAAACTGCACATTTTCAAATTCCTTGAGATATGCAATAAAACGGCCGATATTCGCCTCATCCAAAGCCGCTTCCACCTCGTCCAGAATACAAAAGGGAGTGGGCCTTACCTTAAGCATGGCGCACATAAGGGCGATAGCCGTCAGGGATTTTTCTCCCCCCGAAAGCAGGTTGATATTTTGCAGTCTTTTTCCCGGGGGCTGGACGATGATCTCAATCCCTTCCGCAAGGCCCTCATCCTCTCCCTCTGCCTGAAGTCTTGCCGTTCCTCCGCCAAAAAGCCTGGTAAAGGCCTTCTCAAATTCTATGCCGATTTTTTGGAAGCTTTGCTGAAAGCAGGAGCGGATCGTCCCGTCCATGTCGGAGATCACAGACAAAAGGCCCTCCATCGCCTCCGTCAGGTCCTTTTTTTGTCCTGTCAAAAATTCATATCGTTCCGATACCTGACGATATTCCTCGATCGCTCCTATATGCACCGGCTCCAGCTCTCTCATCCGGTTTTTCAGCTGCCTGCTTCGATTCATGGCAGAAGAGACGGAAAAAACCTCCTGGCGCTGAGACAAAGCCGCCACATAGGCGATTTCAAAATGATCCCACAGACGGTTTTTTAAAGATTCCGCCTGGGTTTCCAGCCTGGCAAGCCTGAGCTCCCATTCATGCTTGCGGGTTTGCCCTCTTAAAATCTCAGGCTCCAGAGCGTCTTTTTTTTCCGAAAGCGTCAAAATCCGCCGGGCGATTTCCTCTCTTTTTTCCCGAAGATCCTTTTCCTTCTCAAGCACAGCCTCTTTGTGGGAAACCGCTTGCCGGTAGCTTTCAGAAAGAGCCGCCTCCCCCTTTTCCTGCCGTTGCTTTTTCTCCGCGATTTCTTCCTGCTGCCGAAGGTTCTCCGAAAGAGAAAGCCTTAAACGGTCTTCCTCCCTGCCGCTTTTCCCAAGTCCCTCCGAAAGCTCGGAAAGGGCCCGCTCAGCAGACTGAAGCTGCATCCGCGCCTCATGAAGCCCTTGCTCTGTTTGCCGGAGCGCTTTCCCTTGCTCCTGCTGGGCTTTTTCCCGGCTTTCGATCTGCTCCTCCCTCTCCTGGATGGCACGGCCCTGCCTTGGCACCTTTTCAGCCAGGGCCTTCATCATGACGCCGGTTTTTTCTTCCTGCTCCTGGATTTCCAAAAGCTCCTTGTCCCAGCGCTTTTGGCTTTCCCGTAAAAGCCTCAGCTTTTCCGACCATTTTTCTATATCCGCCTGGTTTTTCTGATCCTCCCGGTCCAAGGCCTGGAGCTGTTCCAAAACCCTCCGGCAGCTTTCCTGCCACTGCAAAAGGTTTTTTTGTGAGATTTCTTTTTCCTTCTCCCACTGCCCCTTTTGTTTTTCAAATGCCTCTTCCTCTTTTTTCAGGGCCGCGATCTGATTTTTTCGCTGCAGCACATTTGGATACTGCTTTTTTGACGCTCCCCCCGTAATGGCGCCTCCGGCGTTTACATCCTCTCCCTCAAGGGTGACAAACCGGCCGGCTCCTCTGAATTTAGCGGACAAGCCGATGGCGTCCTTCAGGGTTTTCGTAATAACGATCCTTCCCAGAAGATATACAACGGCGCCTGAAAACAGACGGTCGCTTTTCACAAGCTCGGTCCCAAAGCCCACAAAGCCCTCTTCCTTTCGCAAAAGGGCCAAAGATGGATCCTTTGACAAATCCCGTCCCGGCCGGATGCTTTCCACCGGCAAAAAGGTGGCTCTTCCCCCCTTTTCTCTTTTCAGCGCCGCCACCGCTTCCGAAGCCGTCTTATTTGTGTCGCACAGGATATACTGCACCGACTGACCCAGGGCCGTCTGAAAAGCGGTTTCCATGCCCTCCGGTACGCTTACAAGCTCCGCTACGGTTCCATAAATGCCCTGGGGTTTTTTCCCTTTTCCCATTAAAAACCGGATAGCCGGGCCAAAACCCTCGTAGGACTGCTGAAACCCCTCCAGCACTTCCTTTTTCGTCCTCAGCTGATGCAGCTTGTTTTCCATCTGACTAAGACGGTCTTCCAAAAGTCCGGCTTCTTCTTTTGCCTGTTCTTTTTTTGTTTCGTATTCTGAAAAAATCCCCTGCTTCTCAAGAATCTGTTCCTTTCCCAGAAGCCGGCTTTTTTGCGCCTGATCCAGCTGGCCTTCCACGGAAACAACCTCTTCGCCAAACCGGGCTTTTTGGTCTACAATTTCTTTTTTCCTGTTGGCAAGAGAATCCACCAGGGATTGAAGGCCGGAAAGCTCCGTCTTCCCCGCCGTCAATTCCCGGTAAAGAGCAAACACCTCGTCCCGCCCCTTTTGGGTCTGGCTGTTGCTTTCTTCCCATCGGCTTTTTTTCTTTTGAAAGTCCATCTCCAGCTTTTGGAAATTTGCAGTCATCTGATCTTTCTGGCAGACAAGCTCCCGCTGCTCTTCCTCCAGCTTCCTTTGGCGTTCTTTTTCCTCTTCCATTCTTTCTGTGAAAAAGGATCGCTGCTGAATGACCCTTGCCAAATCGTTTTCCAGGGTCAGCATCGCCATTTTCCCCTCCTGAAGCTGCCTTTGCAGCTCCTGACAGGTATTTTCTGCCAAAAGGCCTTCTTCCCTTTGTTTTTTTTCTTCTCGTTCCAGTTCGGAAAGGACGGCTTTCACCTGCCGCTGGCTTTCCTCCAGCTTCTCTCTTTGCTTCTGATCCAGGGCCAGCTTTTGGGAAAGACTTTGGATTTCTCCTCGCAGATCCGTCATTTTCTTCTGAAGCTGCTCCACCTGCCGAATGGTCAGGTTGATTTCCAGCTTTTGGTATTCTTCCCGCAAGGCCAGATATTCTTCCGCCTTTTCGCTGTCCTCTTTAAGCCCGGGGAGCCTGCCCTGGATCTCGGAAAGAATATCGTTTACCCGGTTGAGGTTTTCCTGCGCGTTTTTAAGCCTTCGCTGAGCCTCTTCCTTTCGGCTGCGGTATTTTACGATCCCGGCCGCCTCCTCAAACATAGCCCTTCTGCCCTCGGCGCGGCTGTGAATGATTTCCGCGATTTTTCCCTGCCCAATGATAGAATAACCCTCTACGCCCATGCCCGTATCCATGATCAGTTCCCGGACATCTTTCAGGCGGCAGGGGGTCTGATTGATCGCGTATTCGCTTTCTCCTGAACGAAACATCCTGCGGCTGATGGCCACTTCCTGGAAATCCACCGGCAAAATGCCCCGCTGATTGTCGATGACAAGGGTCACCTCCGCCATCCCTCTTTGCTTTCGGCTTTCGGTTCCCGCAAAAATAATCTCTTCCATTTTGCCGCCCCGGAGGGTCTTGGGGCTTTGCTCCCCCAGCACCCAGCGGATCGCATCGGAAAGATTGCTTTTTCCGCTTCCATTGGGACCTACAATACAGGTGATCCCTTCGGGAAATTCCAGGCTCACAGGCTCGGCAAAGGATTTGAATCCGTGTATGTCAAGTCGTTTTAAATACAATCCGTTTCACCACTCTACTCTCTGCCCGTTCTGTTTTTCGGTTCGGAAAGCCTTTTACAGGCTTCTCTGGCCGCGTTCTGCTCCGCCTCTTTTTTGCTTTTGCCGGTTCCCCTTCCTCCATAGGCGCCGTTGATGGTCAGCTCCACGTAAAAGGTCTTGTCATGATCCGGTCCCTCTTCTTTTTTAACGGTATAGACGATCTCCGTCTCCCCTTCCGACTGATAGGCCTCCTGAAGCTGGGATTTATAATCCTTTGCCAGCCTGCCGCCCAAAGCCTGCCGGATCACGCCGGAAAGAAGCCGCAGAGCAAAGGCCTTCGCTTCCTCCCAGCCTCCGTCCAGAAAAACAGCGCCGATCAGGGCTTCCACCCCATCGGCAATCATGGACTGGCGCTCCCTGCCTCCGTTATGGTCCTCGCCCCGTCCCAAAAACAAATAGGAGCCCAGCCGGATATCTCTTCCGCAGGCCGCCAGGGATCCCTCACAGACGATAGAAGCTCTCTCTTTTGTGAGAAAGCCCTCTTCACGATCCCGGTAATGTTCATAAAGGTATTCGCTGATTACCGCATCCAGCACCGCATCTCCCAGAAATTCCAGCCTTTCGTTATTCATCCTGTAGGGCTGTCCCGTTTCATTCACATAAGAGCTATGGGTCAGAGCGGTTTCCAGCAGGCTCCGGTCCCGGAAACGATAGCCCAGCACCCGGGTCAGTTCCCGTTCCTTTTCTTTAGAAAGCACGGCTATTCCTCCAATTCCGTATCTTCTATGCTCAGCACTTCATCGTGTATCGTTCTGACCACATGGTTTTCCACATAAGGTCTTGCCTTCAGAATGGTGTTTTTCACCGCGTTGGCATTAGAAGAGCCATGCATTTTCACAAGGGCGCCTTTCACTCCCAGGATCGGCGCTCCGCCATACTCGGAATAATCCAGCATGGTTTTTAGATCCTTAAATTTATCCAAAAGAAGGAATGCCCCCAGCTTCGCCTTGGTCCCTTCGGTAAACTTATCCTTTAAAAGCTTCAAAAGCGACAGGGCCACGCCTTCTGTCAGCTTTAGGATCACGTTCCCCACAAAACCGTCGCAGACCAAAACATCGCAGGGACCGGTGGGAATATCCCTTGCTTCCACGTTTCCGATAAATTTTACCTTGCTTTTTGATAAAAGCTCATAGGCGGCCTTTGTAACGGTCGTTCCCTTTGTTTCTTCCGCCCCGATGTTCACAAGGCCGATCTGAGGCCTGGAAACCCCCAGGACCCGATTCATATAAATACTTCCCATCACGCCGAACTCTAAAAGGTTGCCCGGCTTGCACTCGGAATTCGCTCCCGAATCCAGCAAAAGCATGGGCTTTGAGCCGATGATCGAAGGAAGCACCGTAGCCAGAGCCGGCCGGTCGATGCCCGGGATCCTGCCCAGGATAAACAGGCCTCCCGCCATCAGCGCCCCGGTATTGCCCGCAGAAATGAACACATCGATTTCTTCCTCTTTCACAGCCTGGATCCCTTTTACCATGGATGATTCCGTTTTGGTACGCACCGAACGAACCGGCGCATCATGGTTGGATATCACATCTGCCGCATGAGAAACACGGATTTGTTCTTTATTATATGTATATGCCGCAAGATGGGACAAAAGCGTATCTTGATCCCCAAATAAAATGATTTCGTCCTCTATCTGCTTAGATGCCTCTACCGCCCCTTTGACCACTTCCGCCGGGGCGTTGTCGCCTCCCATGCCATCGATTCCGATTTTCATGTTATCCTCCTTACTGCAAGGGCTTTTTGCCCGGAGCCTTCTTAGCCGTCTTCATATCTTTTTTATTATAGCCAATTTTCTTCTGACGGTCAACCGTAACCAAAAATGGTCTATTTTTTCCATTTTCATCTCCTTTCATTTCCATTTATTTCTCTATCCCGTTCCGTATTGTGCCGAAAAGGACATATGTGTTACAATAGCTTTTGATTTGATAAGGAGGCGTTGTTCTTTGAAAGTTCTGATTATCGGCGACAAAGCCAGATACCTTAAATTTTTACCTTCCCGGGGGATCCCGGAATTTGAGCCTGTTTTCTGCAAAAGGGACGCTTCCCAGGAAACCCTTCTCAAAGCGGGAAAAGACGCCGAGATCCTGTTTGCTGATGCCATTGCGCCTGTCAGCGGCGAGCTGATCCGGCAGATGCCCCGTCTTAAGCTGATCCACTCCGAAGGCGTGGCCTACAACGCCATCGATCTTGCCGCTGCCCGAAAACAAGGTGTTTTCGTATGCAACAATAAGGGCTGCAACGCACAGGCGGTGGCGGAGGTCGCCATCCTTCTGATGCTGGAGCTTTTGCGGGGCGGCGTAAGCGGACACCGGCAGGTGCGCCGGGGACTTCAGATCCAGACAAAGGAGACTGCCATGGTACAGGGCGTTACGGAGCTTTCACAGTGCAGCGTCGGCTTTGTCGGTTTTGGGGATATCGCAAGGGAAACGGCAAAGCGCCTTTCGGCTTTCGGCTGCCGGCTTTATTATTACAGCCCCCACCCCAAGGATGAAGAAACCCACCGGCTTTATCAGGTATCCTATCTGCCCCTTGACCAGCTTGCACAAACCTGCCGGATCATCAGCCTTCATGCCGCCGTTACGGAAAAAAGCCGGGGCATGATCGGAAAAGCCTTTTTCTCTTTGATGCGCCGGGACGCCTATCTGATCAACACCGCAAGAGGCGAGCTGGTGGATCAGCTTGCCCTTCAGGAAGCTCTGGTGGAAGGCCGCATCGCCGGAGCCGGTCTTGACACCCTTTTCCCCGAACCCGTCACGGCGGATAACCCCCTTGTAGATCTGCCTCCTTCTGCTGAGGACAAGGTGGTTTTTACCCCCCATATCGGCGGCATCACCACCGCCAGCTTTCAAAGAGCCCACAGGCATATGTGGGAAAACGCCTTTCGTATCCTGCAGGGAAAGCGGCCTTATGATATCGTAAACGGTTTGTAAACAAGCCCGGTCTTTTTTCTTCTCCCCCCGCATACCATACACCAATCAAACATATGCGCCAAAACCGCAAGGAGGAGAAAATGGAATCCAAACTGAAAAAAACCATGCTGGCGCTTCTGACACTGGTGATCATCGTCCTTTTGTGCGTAGGCTATTACGCCGCCATGGGCGGTCAGGCAGCCGTATTTACCGCCGCCAAGGAAAGGCTCCTTCCCATTTACAGCGTACAAACCCCCGAAAAAAAGATCGCCATCAGCTTTGACGCCGCCTGGGGAAATGAATTTACCCAGGACATACTCCGTATTCTGGATCAATATCAGGTAAAATGTACTTTCTTTCTGGTAGGCTTCTGGATCGACGAATTCCCCCAGGATGTGAAGGAAATTGCCCGAAGAGGCCATGAAATCGGCAGCCATTCCCTGACCCATCCCGATATGACTACCCTTTCCCGGGATCAGATCCTTCAGGAGCTGGATCAAACCGCGGAAAAAATCCAAAAGCTCACCGGCAAAAGCCCGGAGCTGTTTCGGGCCCCCTACGGCGCTTATCATAACACCCTCATTGAGACCGCCCGCTCAAGAGGCTATCAGGTCATTCAATGGGATGTGGACAGTCTGGACTGGAAAGAGCTGCCCTTGGAGCAAATCGTGGAACGCGTGGTTCGCAATGTGACAAACGGCTCCATCGTACTGTTTCACAACAACGCCCAGCTGGTCCGTCAATACCTGCCCCAGATCCTGGAAAAGCTTCAGGCCGACGGCTATGAAATCGTTCCGGTAGGCGATCTGATCCTTCGGGAAAACTATGAAATCGACCATACAGGAAGACAGCAGCCTGCTTCTGCTTCTCCCTCCCGGACGCAAGAGAAAAACCGGGAGGATCAAATCGGCTCCTAATTTCCTTAAAAATCGTTCTTTTTCTTTTATTTTTCTGAAATTTTTCTTACAATTTACATCGTATTTCGCTATAATATGGGCGCTCAAAGGATTTTGATTCAATTTCACTTTCCATGAGCTATCTTTTTGAACATTTATGCTCTATTAAACCTACAAAACCATCATATGCAAAAGGAGACTACGATTATGAGAAACGGAACAAAGCTACTTCGAACCGCCGGATTCATCCAGATCCTTCTGGGCCTTGCGGTCATCCTTTCCACCTATTTCCTGATCGGATCGACCAGCGCCGACAGCTTTTCCGTACCGGCAGAAAAGGCTCTGCTCTTATTGACAGCCACCTATGCAGGCGGCGCGTTCCAGATCCTGGCCGGCATTGCAGGCATTCTTCTTTCTAAAAAGAAGACCCTGCTTACCGTCATCTTTGGCGTACTGCTGTTCATCCCTCAGCTTATCGTCTTTCTGCATGCGGAGGGACTGCCTCTGATTGTGGGAAACATCGTTCTTCTGATTTTCCCCTATCTTTATCTGCGGGGCGCCTACAAAAATTGGAAAGAGTGATCTTGACCCGGCCAAGATACCCTTTTACTTTCAAAAAACCCTTTCTTCCCCACGTAAATGTCAGAAGAAAGGGTTTTTCTCTTTTTCCTATCCAATCTAAACTGCCCTCAGATCTTTACCGGATCCATCCTCTTTCTTTCCCCCTCTTTCCCGGGAAAGGCCTTTTTATTTTTGCCGGACATTTTAACAGGCTCCGCTATAGCAGGCTTTAAAGAGGTTTGCTGCGGGCTTTCTTTTTTCTTTCCGGGCTCCAGGGCCAAAATCACCACGGTCACAACGATCAGAAATGCGCCGATCCAGTCTGTGGCCGTCATGTCGATCCCAAGGCAGATCACCCCGAACACAGCGGTAAACAAAGGCTCTGCGCAGGCGTAAACGCTTGCCTTTTGGGAACCGATGATCCTCATGCCTTCCAGGAACAGCCAGAAAGCGGCTACCGTTCCAAACAGCACCACCATGACCATAATCGCGATGGTGATGACATCAACCCTTCCCCCTCCTGTTTGCCAGGGAGGATTATATATGCAGAGAGCCCCGCCGCCAAGGGTCATGCCCCAGGCATTGGTCAGGAGGCTGCCCCATTTGTCTATGAGCTTTTTAGGCTGTACGCTGTAAAACGCCATCAGGATCGCCGAAGCTACGCTCCAAAACAAAGCGATGCCGGTAATGGAAAGAGAGGTTACGTCTCCATGGGTCACAAGGAGAAACACGCCCGCTACCGCCAGGGCTACGGCAAATATTTCGATCTTTCCCGGCGCCCTGCGGCTTACCAGACAAAGCCAGGCCAAAACGAAGGCGGGAGAAAGATACATGATGACCGTTGCTGTCGCCGCATTACAGTACTGGACCGCCAGAAAATGGGTCAGCTGCACACCCATCAAAGCCATGATGCCGTAGACCAAAAGCCCCGCGGCGTCTTTTTTATCCTTCCAGATAGAAAAAATATCCCTGCGGAATTTCACCCAGCTGAAAAACAGCAAAATCACACCTGCCATCATCAGCCTGACCGCCACATACCAGGAAGCGTCCAGGTGCTTTTCTTCAAAAATATACTGGCCGCACAATCCGGCAACCGCCCACAGCGCGCCGCCCAGAATCGCGAACATGGTGCCTCTTGCGTATAATTTCTGCTTCATCCTCCTCATCCTTTCCTTTTTTCTTCGCCAAAGCTTAGGAGCCATTACATTCATTATACGCACAGACA
This sequence comes from uncultured Clostridia bacterium, assembly GCA_944386095.1. Taxonomy (GTDB): domain Bacteria; phylum Bacillota; class Clostridia; order Peptostreptococcales; family Anaerovoracaceae; genus CALWZU01. The sequence goes on from CALWZU010000026.1 coordinate 53,171, forward strand.
TTGAAATTTCAATATTTCTGACATGTGTGACCAGTCTGACTAATCAGACTGGGAGAGATTCTTTTTTGGACTGCCGCCAGGCAGGGAAAGCAAAAATACAGTGGATACGATCATAATCGAGCCCACCCAGTCGATCCAGCCAAAGGCGACGTTTAAAAAGAAAATGCCGATCAGGGTCGCCGCCAAAGGCTCCATTGTCGCATAAAGGCTGGCCTTCGTGGAACCGATGATCCTGACCCCTTCCTGATAAAAAAAGAAGGAAAGGATCGTGCCTAAAACCACCACCCCGAGTAAAACCAGCACCGCCTGCCAATCCCAGACCCCCTGGCCATACTCCCATGGTTTTCGGAAAAGGCTCAGGGCAAGGCCGCCGATGAGCATGCCCCATCCGTTGGAAAGAGGCGTCCCGAAGGTAGCCAGAAGTCTTCTGGGCTGAATACTGGCAATCGCCATGGTCACCGCCGACATCACGCTCCAGAAAAGCGCCGCCCCGGAAAGGGTCAGACTGCCAGGATTGCCGTGGGTCACCAAAAGGAAAATCCCCCCCACGGCAAGAAACATGGATAAAACCTCCCTGCCGGTGGGAGCGGTTCTGGTGCGCAAAACCATATAAACCATGATCATGGCAGGGGCCAAATACTGTATCACCGTGGCGGTCGCTGCATTGGAATACTGAATCGCAAGAAAATAGGTATACTGGATCCCCAAAAGCCCTACGATGCCATAAACAAGGATTTCCACCGCGTCCCTTTTCGTTTTCCACACCTGAAAGGCGCCCCCTTTCAGGCGGATCAGGCTTAAAATCAGCATAAAAGAACCCGCCGAAAGCAGACGGACCACCGTCAGCCACTGGGCGTCAAAATGCTTCGCTTCAAAAAGAATCTGTCCGCAGGCTCCCGACACAGCCCAAAGAACCGCTCCGAAGGTGGCGCAAAACGCGCCTTTTGCGTAGGTTTCCGTTTCTGTTTCCTTCATTGCCGTTCCTCGCCTCCACGGGCCTGTCCAGTTTCCGTCTCTTTTGCTTCCCTGCCGTCTTTGTTTTCTTCTTCACAAGCCTCTCCGGAAGAAAGCAGCGCCTCTTCCCTCTGCCCCTTCTGTTTCTTTTTGTCCTCTGTTTTAATCGACAGGATAAAGACGGTGGAGACAATAAACGCAGAGCCCACCCAGTCGATCAGGTCGAATCGGATATGCAGCCAGAAAATGCCGATGAGGGTCGCCGCCAGAGGTTCCACGCAGGCATAAAGACTTGCTCTTGTGGAGCCGATCAGCCGGATGCCTTCCAGATAGCAGAAGAAGGACATGATCGTGCCAAGCAGCACCACGCTGGCAAGGGCTAAAAGGGCGGGTATATCCCATACGCCGTTTCCGTAATCCCAGGGATGGAAGATAAAGCTGATGGCGATTCCCCCGATCAGCATACCAAAGCCATTTGTCATAAGGGTTCCCCATTCCGCCAGCATGCGTCTTGGGAAAATACTGTAAAAGGCCATGGCGGCGGCGGAGAGAACGCCCCAGATCAGCGCCGCCGGAGAAATCATCAGCGTATCGGTGTTTCCATGGGTCACCAAAAGGAACATGCCGATCAAGGCGCACACCACTGCGATGCCCTCTGTCAGCGCCGGCGGCTTTCTGGTGCTGAAAACCATATACAGCATGATCAGCACAGGCCCCAAATACTGCAGGATCGTTGCCGTCGCCGCATTAGAGCAGTAAATTGCCATAAAGTAGGTGTACTGGACGCCCATCATCCCTACAAGCCCATAAAGGATCAGCTGCCACACATTTTTCTTTTCCTTCCACATGGCAAGGGTTCGGCTGCCCTGGCTTTTCAGACTCAAAAGCACCATGATCAGCCCCGCCATCAAAAGCCTGACGGCAACCAGCCATCCCGCTTCAAAGCCCTTGGATTCAAACAGATACTGCCCGCAGGTACCGGAAACCGCCCAGAAAATGCTTCCGATTACGGACAGCGCTGCGCCCTTGACATAAATGCTGCGACTCATGTTGATCTCCTGCCTTTCTTCTTATGATGTTATGTTTCTTTATTATATCTTAATCCCATCGTAAGGCCAAGGCTTTTGCTCCAATTCTTTAGGCTTATTCCAGGGAGATTTTAATATGATTTTATATTTTTCTCTGTTTTTCTCATAGTTTCGTATTTCAGGCATATGGTAATCAGGAGGTGTTTTTATGACGCTCAGGCAAAATCCAAGCACAACCCCGGAAGCGGCCAATCGGGAAAGCAACCTGACGGTCTTTGTCACAACGGGAGAACAGACCATGCCCATCAAGGGCGCCCGGGTCACCATTACCCGGCAAACACAGCAGGGAGAGATTTTATATGATACCCTGGAAACAGACGGCAGCGGAAAAACCATCCGCCTGACCCTTCCCGCGCCCCTTGCATCTCTATCGGAAGCGCCCCAGACCCAGACGCCGGCCTTCGGGCTGTATTTCGCCCAGGTCTCTCATCCGGATTATTATACCGAAGAAAATCTGCTGATTCAGGTCTTTGGCGGCGCTGCTTCCTATCTGAACGTAAACCTGATCCCTCTTCCGGGCAATCATGAACAAGGAGTGAGATAATTATGGTGGGTATTCCCTATATCCCGGAAACCATTACGGTCCACCTGGGAGCGCCGGACCAGCCGGCATCCAATATAACCCTTTCTTTTCAGGATTACATCAAAAACGTCGCTTCCAGCGAAATTTTTCCCACCTGGCCCCAGGCGTCTCTTCGGGCCAATATTTACGCCATTATTTCCTATACCCTCAACCGGGTCTATACGGAATGGTACCGCAGCCGGGGCTATGATTTTGATATTACCAATACTACCCAGTACGATCAGGCCTTTGTGGCCGGCCGAAATGTTTTTGATTCCATCAGCCACATCGTCGACGAGATTTTCAACGATTATATTCGGGAGACAGGCCAGCTGAGTCCTTTTTTCGCCCAGTACTGCGACGGACGCCAGAGCCTTTGTCCGGGCCTTTCCCAGTGGGGCTCTGTAGAACTGGCAAACCGGGGCTTTACCCCCTTTGAGATCCTGACCTACTATTACGGAAATCGCATTGAGCTGGTAGATGACGCGCCGGTTTTGCCCTATGTAGCCTCCTATCCCGGTACGCCTTTTTCCAGGGGAAGCACCGGCCCGGCTGTCCGCAGGATCCAGCAGACCCTTTCCGGCATACGGAAAACCTACAGCGCCATACCGGGAATTACTTCTATAGACGGCATATTCGGACAGGAAACCGAGGAGGCCGTGATCGCCTTTCAGCGTATCTTTCAGCTTACGCCTGACGGGATCGTAGGCAAGGCAACCTGGTATAAGCTGACCCAGATTTATGTCAGCCTCACCAGGCTGGCCTCTTTGGATTCAGAGGGCGTCAGTCTGGAATTTCTGCAAAATCAGTACGACGAGGTGCTCGCCGAAAACGATCAGGGCTCGGCGGTTCAGCTTTTGCAATATTACCTGAGCTATATTTCTTACTTCAATACCTTTGTCTCCAGCGTAGATGTTACGGGAAATTTCGATCAGGCTACCACCGAAGCGGTCAAAAGCTTTCAGCGCTTTGACGGGCTTACGGAAACAGGCATCGTGGACGAAACCACATGGAACCGCATTCTTGACGCCTACAACGGCATCCGGCAAACCACCTGAAAAGAGGAAGGATTTATCAGAGGAAAAAATTTCCTTACTAAAAACCTCTTTTTTGGTTCATACTTAATCCTACAGGCCCACGTTCCTGCAGGAAGGTCTGTCACCATATAAAAACGGCCGGCCTTTCCACAGGAAAACCGGCCCGGGCCGGGGATTTCCCCCGCTCGATGAAAAAAGACCTCTTGATCAGATCAGGGCTGTAAAGGAGGTCTTTTTTGTTTGTCTTTTTCTTTATTTCGTTTTCCGGGTCTTTATGTTTTCCCCAAAGGCCGGCAAAGGAGAAAATGGTGCAGATCCCGGAATTCTCTGCTCTGACAGATCACCCTGCCGGTTTTTAAATCATAACGGGTCAGCCTTCCGGACATGTGATCCCCTACCGTCAGAGCGCCTTCTTCTTCTCCCTCCCAGGCTACAGAGCAGGGAAACATCCCTGTCTCAAGCCGCAGCCGGATCTCTCCTTTTTCGGCGTCGATCCCGTAAACACAGCCAAAGCCTCCATCGCAGACATATATGGTATTTTCCTCCTCTCCCAGGCACAGATCCGTCAGATAGCTTCCCAGCCTGAAGCTTTTGATCTCCTTGCAGCTTTTCATATCCACCACAACGATCCGCCCCTCTCCAAACCGGTCTGTCCGGCAGCCCGCCCCGTATAAAAACCGTTCCTGCCGGTCCTTTTTCATATGCAAAACCGATCCGCTCAGAGGTATCGATCCGATTTTTCGATTTTGGGCCGCATCGATCACACCGATGCTGTTTTGCCCGCTTTCCGCTACGAAAACCAGACCCCTTTCCCCGGAAAAACAAATATCATGGGGCATCCTGCCCACCGGTATCTGAAACAGGGGCTGCAAGGTGCTTCCATGCAAAACGGAAACGCTGTCCGAGTCGTAATTGGTCACATACAGATTTCCGCCGCTTCCGGAAAGGACCAGATGACAGGGTGTAGCGCCAACCGAGGCGGCGGCGCTGATCCTTCCCCTCAGACAGTCTATGGCGCAAACCCTTCCCTCATAGGAATCGGCGGCATAAAGAAGCTGCCTGTTGCCGCAGACAGCAAGTCCGTGGGGGCCTGAAAAAGCCTGCCCGCTCAGATTCAGACGTTCCTTCAGGGTCTTACGGTCTAAAAAGGAAAAGCCGCCTTCTCCCGTATTAGCGGTGATGATGGATCCTCTTAAAAGCGCAAAACCCATAGACCTGCCCACCCCCTTCACACTTGAATAATAGCATGATATGTGAAAAAGGCGGCAATGGTGATTGAAAATCAGGTCCACAAATTCCCCGGCATATCATTGGCCAGGGTATTGATCCTCAGCCTTCGGGGAAGAATGGTAATGTCCAGAGGGAAATCCGGCCCCTTTTCTCCGTCGATATCCGTTCCCACGCTGGATTGGCACTCGATCCTGATCTGATCAGTCTGGAAAAAATGCACGTAAGGGCTTTCTATGTGCTCGCCTCTGAGAACGCTGAGCAAAAGCCCCATGATCTCTATAACCGGGCAGGCCTTGAAAACGATCACATCAAATTTACCATCGTTTACACAGGCCTTTGGCGCGATCCGTTTAAAGCCTCCTGCGGAGCTTCCGTTCATGATCAGCATGAATAAAATATCTTCGCTGAAGGTAAATTCCTTACAGGTGATCTGCACTCTGATGGGCTTCATGTTGGGAAGCTCCCCAAGGCCGCGGATGTAATAGGAAAGCATACCCAGAGAGTTTTTCAGATTCGGATCGGTTTTCTGGCTGACATCGATCAGAAAGCCAAGGCTGGCCACGTTGATAAAATACTTTTGATTGATCATCCCTACGTCGCTGTAGGTATAATGATCCCCAAGGGCCAGGGAAATCATATCGTCAAGCCGCGTGGGAATGCTGAAATAATGAGCGAAATCATTGGCCGTTCCGTTTGGAAAGATCGCAAGGGGCACCTGATCATAGCCCGCCTTCATCAGGGCGTTGATACAGATATCTATGGTCCCGTCCCCGCCGGATACGATGATTTTTTTTACGCTTTCCCTGTCAAAGTCCTCCAGCATGGCCACGATTTTTTCCGGATTTTCGATTTTATAGGGAATCACCATCATGTCTTTTTCCTGAAAGCGTTCTATGACCTTGTCCAGATGATTCTTAAAGGTTCCGTCCCCTGCGTGGCTGTTATAAAGCAAAATCACCTTGTTCTTTTTCATAACCCGTTTCCCTTTCGCCTTTCCTTCAGCTTCCGCCATCCTTTTTCCGGCGGCTGATTTTATTTTTTCCCAAGCATCCTTCGGATATGTCCCACAAGATATAAAGAGCCCGTATAAACGACGGCTTCATAGGGCTTTCCTTTTTCCTCCTCTTCCCTTATCAGGGCCAGAGAGGTTTCCACCGCCTCCTCACAGGAAGGACATTGCCTGATCCATCCCTTTACGCCCACTTTCCCGAAAACCTCTCCCAGCGCCTTTGCCGGCAGTTTTCTGGGGCTGTCCGGCTCTGTCAGGATGAAATCCGTCCCGATCCGCCTCAGCTCCCGGGCGATGGCGCCGGCATCCTTATCCATCAGGATCCCCGCCACCACCAGCACCCTTTTTCCCCGGACCCAGGGCAAAAGGGTATCGCAAAGCGCCCCGGCGCTTTCCGGATTATGAGCCCCATCCACGACCATCCAGGGCTTTTCTCCGAGGATCTCTATCCTTGCCGGCTGTCTGGCTTCCTTCAGGCCCTTTAGGCAGGCCTCCTGCGGCAGGCTGATCCCGCAGCGGCAGGAAAGCAGCTCAAGGATCCGCAAAGCGCAAAGGGCGTTTCGGATCTGATGGCTGCCGCACATGGAAATGGAAATCTCCTTTCCAAAGACCGCCTGATCCCTTTTTTCAGAAAATGTAAAAACGCTTCCCGAAAGGCTTTGGGAAAGGATTTGCACCTCCAGCTCCGACACATCATAAAAAGGCGCTTTTCGAAGGGCGCATATTTCCCGGATCGCAGCCTTTGCGGCGGCGTCCCTTACGGCGCTTACCACCGGACGCCCTTCCTTGACGATGCCCGCCTTTTCCCTTGCAATGCTTTCCAGACTATCTCCCAGATATTCCGTATGATCCCGGGATATACTGGTAATGGCGCAAATCAGGGGCTCATCGATCACATTGGTGGCGTCCGCCCTGCCCCCAAGGCCCACTTCCAAAACGACAAAATCCGCCCTTTGCTCTTTAAAATAACAAAGGGCAATGGCCGTAACCACTTCGAATTCCGTGGGAGATTCCTTTCCCTGGGCAACCATTTTTTCCGCCTGGCCGATGACCCTCTCCGCTATGGGAAAAAGATCCTTGCCTTCGATGGGCTTCCCGGAAAGCTCGATTCGCTCCGTAAAGGATTCCAGATAGGGCGAGGTAAAAAGCCCCGCCCGGTAGCCGCAGGCCAAAAGCGCGCTGTATACATACCGGCATACCGAGCCCTTACCGTTGGTACCCGCCACATGGATCACCCTAAGACCCTTTTGGGGCTCTCCCAAAAGCCGAAGAAGCTCCGATATCCTTTCCAGTCCCGGCTTGCTGCCAAAACGGTTATAGGCTTCGATTTTTTTGATCGCCTGCCCCAGCATATCCTGTTCCTGCATATTATCTTTCAACATTCCTCTCTGCCTTTGTCAAGGCGGTCATTTTCAGGCTCGTTGATCAGGAAAGCTTGGCGAGCACCTGACTCAGCCGGCCTTCCACCTTTTCCAGCATTTCCTGATATCCTGCCAGCTTTTCTTTTTCCTCCGCCACGATCTTTTCCGGCGCCTTGCTCACAAATCCCTGGTTGGACAGTTTGCCCTCCAGCCTTTTTACCTCTTTGTCAAGCCTTTGCCGTTCCTTTTCCAGCCTTTCTTTTTCGGCCTGGTAGTCCAGAAGATCATCAAGCGGAATAAAGATTTCCGCCCCGGGCACCACAGCCGACATGACCTCCCCGGGAACCTCCTCCCTGCGGCTGGTATAGGTAATATGGGTTATATTCGCAAGGGAGCAGATATATCTCTGATCTTCCTTTAGAATTTCAAGAGTCTCTCCCTGTGCCAGTATAAAGGCCGTCAGCTTTCTGGAGGGCAGAGCGCCCGCCTCCGCCCGGATGTTTCTGATGCTTCTGACCGCCTCCATGGCCATCTCGATTTTTTCCGCAGCCCGGGGATTTTCCAAAGCCCTGTCATAAACCGGCCAGCTGCTTTGAATCAGCATGCCTTCTTTTTCCGCCCCCGGCAGGAAGCTCCAGATCTCTTCCGTAATAAAAGGCATAAACGGATGCAACAGCTTAAGCATGTCCCTCATGACCCTTGTCAAGGTATAGACCGCCGTTTCCCGGTCGGGGCCGTCTTCTCCGTAAAGGCGGCTCTTTACTATTTCGATGTACCAGTCGCAGTATTCGTTCCAGATAAAATCATATATCCTCTGTCCTGCAAGGGAAAGCTCGAATTTTTCAAGATTTGCCGTAACCTCTGAAACTACCTGGTTGATCCTGTGCAGGATCCACTGATCCTCCCCTTTGATATGGGCCAAAGCCTGGTCAGGAGCAATGCCTTTGGCGTCCTGGGCGTTCATCAGCACAAAACGGGAAGCGTTCCATAGCTTATTGGCAAAATTCCTGGCGGATTCGATCTTTTCGATCTGAAAGCGCATGTCGTTGCCCGGCGTTATGCCGGTCATCAGCATGAAACGCAGAGCGTCCGCCCCGTAGCGGTCGATCATTTCCAAAGGATCGATCCCGTTTCCAAGGGATTTGCTCATTTTTCTGCCCTGGGCGTCCCGCACCAGCCCGTGAACATAAACATAGCGGAAGGGTACCTCTCCCATGGTATAAAGACTGGAAAAGACCATTCTGACCACCCAGAAAAAGATGATGTCATAGCCGGTCACCAAAACATCGGTGGGATAAAAATATTTCAGCTCCTGGGTCTCTTCCGGCCAGCCCAAAGTGGAAAAAGGCCACAGTCCTGAGCTAAACCAGGTATCCAGCACATCCTCATCCTGGTGGATGTGGCTGCCGCCGCATTTTTCGCAGACCTTCGGCGCGGATTCCTCTACCATCAAATGGCCGCAGTCTTCACAATAATAAGCCGGGATCCGGTGTCCCCACCACAGCTGTCTGGAAATGCACCAGTCCTTGATGTTTTCCAGCCAATGCATGTAGATTTTCTCAAAGCGTTCGGGTACATGGATCAGGTCGCCTTTTCGGGCCGCTTCCATGGCGGGCCCTGCCAAAGGCTCCATTTTCACAAACCACTGGTCAGACAGCATGGGCTCCACTACCGTGCCGCAGCGATAACAGCCGCCTACGGGAATGGTCATATCCTCTACCTTTACAAGATGACCGGATTGCTCCATATCCTTTACAAATCTCTTTCTGCACTCGTATCTGTCAAGGCCCTGATATTCTCCGGCAAGCTCCGTCATTTTCCCTTCAAAATCAATGCACACAAGCTGCTGGAGCTGATGCCGCTGTCCTACCTCAAAGTCGTTGGGGTCATGGGCGGGGGTGATTTTTACCGCGCCGGTTCCCTTTGTCATGTCCGGATAGGTATCGGTGATAAGCTTTACGGCTCTGTTGGTTCCGGGCACCAGGAATTCCTTTCCAACCAGGCTCTGATACCGCTGATCCTCCGGGTGAACGGCGATGGCCGTATCGGCGAAAATGGTTTCGGGACGGGATGTGGCCACCACGATGCTGTCTCCGCTTCCATCCTTTGCGTCATAGCGAACATAATAATATTTTCCCTGCTTGTCCTCATGCTCTACTTCCGCATCGGAAAGAGTGGTGTGGCAGCTGGGGCACCAGTTGATGAGGCGGTTTCCTCTGTAAATCAGGCCCTTTTTATACAGATCGACAAAAAAGCGGGTAACCGCTTTATTGCAGCCCTCATCCATGGTAAAACGCTCTCTTGACCAATCGCAGGAATTGCCCAGCTTCCTGACCTGTTTTGTGATCCTGCCTCCATATTCCTTTTTCCAGGCCCAGGCTCTTTCCAAAAAAGCTTCTCTGCCCAGCTCTTCCTTGGTTTTGCCCTCCTCCTGGCGGATTTTATCCACCACCTTCACTTCCGTGGCGATGCTGGCGTGATCCGTTCCCGGCAGCCACAGGGCGCTATAGCCCTGCATCCGCTTCCATCTTGTGAGCACGTCCTGAAGGGTCTGATCCAGAGCATGTCCCATATGCAGCTGTCCCGTGATATTGGGCGGGGGCATAACGATGGTAAAGGGCTTTTTCGTTTTGTCTATCTCAGCTCGAAAGCATCCGTTTTTTTCCCATTTTTCGTAAATTCGATCTTCAAATTCCTTCGGATCATATGTTTTTGCTAACAAACCCAGTTCACTCCTTCTTTTGGCAATCCTCATTCCAATATGGTAGATTATATATCATTCTCCTCTTTCCAGTCAAACAGGTTATCTCTTCCCAAAAGCCCTTTGGGATCAAAAATCCCTTTCATCCCCCGCATCTGTCCTACATACTGGGCGCCGTACATGGTAATCAGATACGCCTTTTTCAGCTTTCCCACTCCATGCTCCGCGCTGACGCTTCCGTTCCATGCCGCCACCATGCCGGCCCACTTTCCAAACAGCGCCTTGCCCCGGGCATATTCCTCCTCGCTTTGACTGATAATATTCACATGAAGATGGTTATTGCCAATATGACCGAACATCACATACCGAAAGCCTCCTTTTTCCAGATCCCTTCTGTACATGCGCACCACATCCTCCAGCCGGTCGTCCCTGACGGACATATCGCTTCCCAGCTTTGTAATATTCAGCCCCTGCTGTTTTTTCTGGCTGATCAGCCGGTTGACACATTCCGGCGTGGCATGTCTTAACTGCTTAAAGCTTTGGAAATCGATATCGTTCATAGCGACCCATGTATCCTCCTGCCTTCCGCCGGCCTCCTGGATACAAGAGCCGACCTGCTCCAGGGACCGCAGGATCTCTTCCTTGCTTTCTCCTCTTATCTCCACAAAAACCGCTTCCTGGAAGGAAGGCTCGATACAGGGAGCGGACAGGCTGGCAGGGTCTTCCTCCTTCCGGTCTCTCAGCAGCGCAAGAGAGCCCTTATCAAAATATTCTATGGAAAGAAGCTTGCGCCGCAAAGCCGGACAGTCCCGCAAAATCCGGGAAAATCCCACGCCCTTTCCAAGGCCTGCCTTTCCTTCTCCTTCAAAAAAGGCCACAAGCCCCCAAATTTCCTTTGGCTTTGGAATCAGCCGCAGCTGGGCCTCCACGATAATTCCCAGGGTGCCCTCGGAGCCGATAAACAGATCGATCAGATCCATGCGGCTGTTCACAAAATAGCCTGCCGCGTTTTTTACAGCGGGCATCAAATAAAAGGGCAGCTTCCCGGCAAACACGCTCTCTTCGTCGGTCTTTAAGTAAAAATCTCTGCCCTTTGCGAAATAAAAGCCTCTTGGGATATCCAGCGCGCTTCCGTCGGCAAACACCACTTTGATCCGTTGCACATAGTTTCTTACAGGGCCATAGCAGTAGGTTCTAGCCCCGGAAGAATTACAGGCGATCATGCCCCCTGCCGAAGCGGTCGTTTCCGTAGGATCTGGAGGAAAAAAGAACCGGTCCCCGGTCTTGGCTCTTACAAAGGCCTCAATCTCTTTTAAGGTCACGCCGCTTTGTACGACAACGCTCCGTTCTTCTTCATAGGGGCCTTCATGATAGCGGCGCCCCTCCCGGGTTTCCCCTCCGCCCTCTCCCATTTTTATCCCCTTCATTCTCTCCAGGCTCATCACATGCCCCCCAAGGGGCACCGCCCCGCCGCCTACTCCGGTTCGGGAGCCCTGGACCGTCACGGTGATATCATGGGCGAAGCAATATTTCATGATTTGACTGATTTCCTCCTGACTTGCAGGAAAGGATATGCTTTCTCCAAATCCGGTTTTACGGGACTCATCCCGCAGATATTCTTCATAATCCTCTGTCAAAGGCCGTATCAGCCGATTTATATTCCCTTTTTCCATTTTCTTCCTCACTGCAATATCCTTTTGTCATCCCTTCCATCCCTAAAGGGTTATGTTCTGGCGCTCCTTTATATGTTTCAGAAAGCTGCGTCTGTGAATGGGGCAGATCCCCTGCTGGCGTATGCCCTGATAATGGGCCTTGGTTCCGTAGCCCTTATTGTCTCCAAAGCCGTATCCCGGATAGAGCCTGTCATAATCAAACATCAGCCTGTCCCTTGTTACCTTGGCCACAATGGATGCCGCCGCTATACTGTAGCTTTTCTGATCCCCCTTGATGATGGCGCTTTGAGGAACATCCATCTCCTCCAGGCTGACTGCGTCGATGAGCAGATGCTCCACCGGCGTTTTTTCTCTGAGCTTTTCTACCGCCGTTTTCATGGCAAGGCGCGTGGCCTGAAGGATGTTGATCCGGTCGATCACAGAGGGCTCCACAACGCCGATGCCCCAGCCGACCGCCTCCTGCAGGATGCTTTCAAATAAAAGCTCCCGTTTTTTTTCCGTTATCTTTTTGGAATCGTTGACGCCGTGAATATGGCTGTCCGGGGGAAGGATCACCGCCGCCGCCACAACAGGGCCTGCCAGGGGGCCTCTTCCCGCCTCATCCATACCGGCCACAAGGTACATTCCTTTTTCATAAAGGGATTTTTCCAGTTCCTTCATCCCCTGTATCCGTGCTTCTTCCAGGGCTTCTTTTTCCTGTTTTTTTCTCAGCCTTTCCTGGACCGTTTTACAGGAAAGGCCCTTTTGTTTCTCATTTTTCACAAGCTGGGCCTCCTTTCTGCCCTTCAGGCCACTGAAGGGTCACCCTGCCCATTTTTCCCGACCGGAATTCATCTGTCAGGGTTCTGGCCCCTCTCGCATAATCAAAACGGCCCCCGGAAAGAAGGAAACCCCTTTTTTGACAGATCTCCTCTAAAAGGGACAGGGGCTCCCTTCCTTCTGTCTGGATCCGGTAGCGTTCCTCCAGCAGGCCGGGGGCGTTTTTTTGCAAAAAATCCAGCAGGGATAAGGCCAGCTCTTCCCTGTCCAGTATCTCATCCCGTATGGAACCGATATAGGACAGCATTAAGGCGGTGTTTTGGTCTTCGAATTTAGGCCACAAAATTCCCGGCGTATCCAGCACCTGAACAGACGGCTCCAGGCTGATCCACTGCTTGCCTCTTGTTACCCCGGGCTTATTGCCGGTTTTCGCGCTTTTTTTCCCGGCCAGCCGGTTGATCAGGGAGGATTTCCCCACATTGGGGATTCCAACGATCATAGCCCGAAGGGGCTTTTTTCTTGTCTGATTTTCGTTGATCCTTTGGTGGATCCGGTTCATGGCCCGGTATAGCTCCGTCATGCCCTCTCCTGTCAGAGCGTTCATGCAGACAGGCTCCGCCCCCTGCTGCCGCAGCCCTTTGACCCACGCCTGGTTTCCTTCCGGATCAGCCAGATCGCTTTTGTTTAAAATCACGATTTTGGGCTTTCCCTGCAGGAGTTGCCCTAAAATAGGATTGGCGCTGGCTGCCGGGATCCTGGCGTCCAGAATCTCGATCGCCGCATTGGTTAGCTTCAGGTTTTCCTGTATCATTTCCCGGCTTTTTTTCATATGGCCCGGATACCAATTAATATGCTCGTTTGCCATCTTGTTTTCTCTTTTTCTATCACGCCTTGTTTTTTATCGCGACTTGTTTTTTTTGCCTGCTGATTTTATTATTCCTTGTCTGTCTGGGGCGAAAGATGAATGGCCACCAGCTCCGGCCGGTTATAAAACCGGGGCACCGCCGTGGTATCCCTGGCAAGCCCCCGGCTGATAATGTGAACTTTATCCGGATAATATCTGATGCCCCCTGCGTTTTCGGGGAAAAAGCCCTGGCCCGGCGCGTAAATGCCATCGATCAGGCCCGGAATCCGCCACTGGCCACCATGAGCATGGCCGGAAAGGATCAAATCGCAGGGATATTGTAAATAGGTAGAAATCAATTCAGGCCGATGCGCCAGAAGAATGCTGAAGTATTGCCGGTCCTGGCTTGGCACCGCCTGAAAGGTTTCCTTCAGCATCTGCGGCACATAGCGGTTGCTGTCCGGATCCTCCATACCGCAAATATACAGCTTTTCTCCTTTCACCTCAAGTAAAACGGACTGGTTTTCCAAAACCCTCACGCCTCTTTGCGCCAGTATTTCCTTGACCTGATCCGCTTTTCCGCCCCAGCATTCATGATTTCCGGTCACATAAAAGGCAGCGGGCAGGCCTTCATCCCGTCCCGGCTGCTTTTGGTAGCCAAGGCCCTCCATCAGACAGATCATTCCCTCATGGGGAATTTTATCATCCGCAATGTCTCCTGCCAAAAAAATTCCGTCAGGGTGAAGGCTTTCAATGGCCTGGATCAGTTCCTCCTGCTCCTGTCCATAGAAGTTGCTGTGCAGATCCGCCAGCAAAACGAAGGTCAAAGGCTCGTCTATCAGATCCGTTTGCAGGTGATAATGCCTTACCAGCAGGGTTTCATTAAAGCCCATCAAAAGAAACATCAGCAGTCCCGCCAAAATGACGGATAAAATCAGCCGTTTCTTTTTTCTTCTTTTGTGATCTTTTTCTTTTTCCATTTTTGCCCCGCCCTTTTTCTCCGGGACCTCCAGGCTGATTTTTTCCCCCGTCGCCTCATGATCTCTGTCCTGGCTTTGCCTCATGCCGTTGTCCTCTCCTTTTTCAGGAAATTTCCTTTTCCTTTATGTCTTCCGTTCCGGTTTTCCATGGCCTGTTCCGCTTTTTATACTATGCCCCGATCCGGCCGCTCAGAATACCGGCGGACAGGTGCTGATTCATGGCAGAATTGGAATCCTTTTCCCTGCCGAAGACGTTCCGGCATAAGGCAGCAGCGAAAAAAAAGAGCCCCTGCAGGCTCTTTTTTCGGTGTTGCTACTTTTTCTTTGCAGGTCTGATTCTGGCGGACTTGCCGGTTCTCTCCCGCATGAAGTTGAGCTTGGCCCTTCTGACAAAGCCATTTTTCACAACCTCGATCTTTTCAATCTTTGGTGAGTTGATGGGGAATGTTTTTTCTACGCCCACGCCGGAAGCGATTCTTCTGACCGTAAAGGTTTCAGACAGGCCGCCGTTTTGCTTCTTTAAAACATATCCCTCAAAAACCTGGATTCTTTCTCTTGAGCCTTCTTTGATCTTGATATGGACCCTTACCGTATCTCCTACGTTAAACGCAGGTACGTCCTGTCTCATATAATCCTGCTCAATTGCTTTGATAACGTTCATGCAGTGTTCCTCCCTTCGAAAATTAGACGTTCATGACCTCTTAAAGGTTCAGCGGAGCGCCCGCAGTACACTGTGAGACATTTTATCATTGAATCAAACTCTTTGCAATGGTTTTTTGGGATTTTCGGGTATTTTTGCCCACGGCTTTCTTTTCCGCCGGCGTTTTAATATAAAAGCCCCTCGCCCTGCAGATGATTGATAAACTGCTGGGCCGTCCGTCCCGAAAAACCGCCGTTTTGCAGTTCCCATACATGGGCTTTTTGCAAAAGGGCTTCTTCGCTCAGAGCGCAATGTGCATATTTTTTCGCCAGGCTTTTGACGATTTCAAAATACTGATTCTGACTGGGCCTGGAATAGTTAATGGTAATACCAAACCGGCTGGCAAGAGAGATCTTTTCCTGCATGGATTCAGAGCGTCTGATCCCAAAATCCATGTCCTCTCTGTCCTTCCAGGTTTCCCTTATGATATTCTTCCGATTTGAGGTGGCGTAAATGAGCACATTGTCCGGCTTATTTTCCAGGCCGCCTTCGATCAGCGCCTTTAAATACTTATACTCCACTTCAAAATCCTCAAAGGAAAGATCATCCATATAGATGATGAAATAATAATTGCGGTTCTTGATCTTGGCGATCACCGCAGAAAGATCCTGAAACTGATGCTTGTAAACCTCGATCATCCTCAGGCCCCTGCCGTAATATTCATTGAGCAGCGCTTTGATGCTGGTGGATTTTCCCGTTCCGCTGTCTCCGTACAAAAGGCAGTTGTTGGCCTTCCTGCCTGAAACAAAAGCCTCCGTATTGGCTATCAGGAGCCTTTTCTGGGTCTCATAGCCCACCAGATCCGAAAGCCTCACATCCTCTGTATTGGAAATGGGATAGATCCTAAGTCCCCGGTGATCCCGCACCACCCCGAAGGCCTTGTTCATGCCGAAGCTGCCTACGCCGTAGTCCCTGTAGAAATCCGTCAAAATGACAAAGGCTTCCTCTTCATCGGCAGCCGCCGCCAGGTCCCGGCTGAGCTGACGGATCTTTTCGCTTTCATTTCGGTTATAGCGGCCTTCTTTTTTCTCTATGGCCCTGTAATGCAAAATGGTAGAAAAACAGTCCAGCTTCAGGATCCTCTCCATTCTGGAAAAGTCATAATGAAACAGATTCAGGAAAATCCGAAGATCGTGCTTAACGAATTTGTTAACGCTTCCCTCCGCCGCTCCCACCTTTTCGGTGATCAGTGTAAAGGGGTTTTCATTTGTGGCAAGCAGATAGGCCAGATAGCAGTGCCAGAGATTATCATCAAAGGCGTATTTCGTGGCCACATCCAGGATCCTGTTGATCTGCACGTAAATGTCCGAAATCAGATCCTCTCTGGCAAATTCCTCTGTCTCAAAGACCTCGCAGATTTCAGAGAGCCTCATTAGGATACTGTCCTTTGGAATTTTTCGAAACACAACCAGCTTCGCCGTCTCCCGGTACATATGACTTCCCTTCCTTTCCAACGCCGCCCCGCCAAAAGAGGCGGCCACACTCATCCTGTTCCCCTGTATGCTTCCCTCCGGCCCTTCGCCGGGCCGCCCCCTTTTTTGTAACGGAAACGACCTGCCCCGGCTCCTTTTTGCGCCCCTGCCGAAAGCCCGGAAAATTTATTTAAAACTTATTTTATCACAGTTTAAGAAATAATTGAATTCTTTCTTTTTCTGTGTTATACTCTAACATGTTCTGAACGGCCGGGCCCTTCAGAAGCAATATGCGCACCCGTAGCTCAGCTGGATAGAGCGTCAGACTCCGACTCTGAAGGCCACAGGTTCGACTCCTGCCGGGTGTACCAAGAATCAGCCGAAAATCGTTGAAGATTCAACAATTGTAGGCTGATTTTATTTTTGAAATTTTTGTCTGGATGTAATATGCCATGGTAAAATCTCCCAAAGCCCACGCTAAAAGCGCAGCCCGTACCGCGGCCCTTTTCAGATTTTTCCGCCAGGCCATAATCCCAGGCCCCCGTTTTTCAGCATGCCCTTGAAACATAGGCCGGCATTGTTTTAGGGTATTTTCTATTAAAAAATTTTCATTTATAATGGTGTAATAGAAAATAAACGATTCAGGGAATCCTTTGAAAAGCGGCTGACGCCCCGCTCTTTTGGGAAACAAAAAAAGGAATGTGACAAGATGGATCAGGAATTTCTTCAAGTTCTTCATGCCCACAGACTGCGCTATCCTCTTATGCAGCCCCAGGATTATGGAAAATTGGCCTATCAAAGCGAATTCGGGCCGGAACACCTGCTGACAGAGGAAAACGTTTTCCTTTCCGGCCTTCTGGCGGAGTGGGAAGCTCTTTCCCCAAACAGGCCTTCTATCCCTCCCGAAAGCATCGGCAACGGGCTTTGCCGGTTTCACCTTTGGGGCACCTGTGCAAAGCGGCAGGCTGCCGGCCTTCTTTTCCGGCTATGCCGGCTGACCGCCTCCGAACATAAAGGCTCGCCGGAGGGGCTTCGGGCCAGATTGGCTTATCTGCCCTCCCTTCCCCCAAAGGATATGGACAAATGGCTGAGAGCGTATCAGGCCCAGGACTGCCCTCCTGTTCATCACAGCCAAATATTCCAAAGGGCCTACGACCCCCATTACCGGCTTTTAAAAAGGGAATATGCCTTTTATTTTCCCCTTCTTCTTCAGATATGGGAGCTGAAAACAAATTCAAAGCCTATGATTATCGCCATCGACGGCAGATGCGGCAGCGGGAAAACCCAGCTGGCCGAACTCATACAAAAAATCCTGCCCTGCAACGTTTTTCACATGGATGATTTTTATCTTCCTTTTGAAAAAAGGCGGCCTGACTGGAGGTCTATCCCCGCCGGAAATATGGATTTAAAGCGCTTCCAAAAGGAAATCCTGGCTCCTGCAAAAAGGGGAGAGAAAATCACCCTGCGCGCCTACCGATGCCGGGAAGGAGCCTTTTCCCCGCCCCTCACCCCTCCGAAGCGCAATCTCATTCTGATCGAAGGCAGCTATGCCCATCACCCTGCCCTGGCAGATCAATATGATCTTCGCATCTTACTTTCCTGTTCAAAGACCCTTCAGGAAAAAAGGCTGAAGCTTCGCCAGGGGAAAGGCTTTGAAAACTTTGCCAAAACCTGGATCCCTCTTGAAGAGCAGTATTTTTCCGCTTTTCATATTGAAAAAAAGGCGGATATCCATTTTGATACCAGCGGCTTTTTCCAGGAAGATCAGGTCCCTGACTGACCGCCGCGGCCCCAGGGGCTTTTGCCGGCATTTTTCTGCCAGGCACCCCTTTTTCATCTGCAAAATAGTAAAACCGGGAGGAACCACCTATGAACCAGAGTCAGCAACGCCGTTATG
>CALWZU010000027.1 GCA_944386095.1 uncultured Clostridia bacterium
GTTTTTTTTTTTTTTTTTTTTCAACATCCTCCCCCAGATACGCTTCGATGACGCGCTTGTTCTGCCTGATTTCCGCCGGCGTACCGCTGGCGATCATCATACCGTAATCCAGAACGTAGATCCGTTCGCAGATTTTCATGACCAGGGACATGTCGTGCTCGATAAGCAAAATGGTGATACCAAATTTTTCCCTGATCCAGGAAATCGTGTCGGTCAGCTCCGCCGTTTCGTTGGGGTTCATCCCCGCCGCAGGCTCGTCCAGAAGAAGAAGGGTGGGCTTTGTGGCAAGGGCCCTGGCGATTTCAAGGTGCCGCTGCTCGCCGTAGGGCAGGTTTTTGGCAAGCTCGTCTTTTTTATCGGTCATATGGAAAATGTCCAGGAGCTCTTCTGCTTCCTTTCTCAGACGGGCTTCCTCCTTTTGGTATTTCACAAGATGCAAAAAGGCGGAGGGCATCATATAGCCGATGTTCTGGTGCATGGCGATGCGCACGTTGTCAAGGACCGTCAGGTCCTTAAACAGCCGGATGTTCTGAAAGGTTCTGGCAAGCCCCACCTTGGTCAGCTCATAGGGCTTTTTGCCCTGGATCTGCATGGGATTGTCGCCGCCTGCGAGGTCCAGGGAAATGGTGCCGGATGTGGGAACGTAAACCCCTGTCAGCAGGTTGAATAGTGTGGTTTTGCCGGCTCCGTTGGGGCCGATCAGCCCTACCAGCTCGCCTTTGTTGACCTCCAGATTCACATTGGAGACCGCCGTCAGGCCGCCGAAGGATTTTGTAAGCTTATTGACTGTCAGTAATGGCATTTTTCCCACCTCCTTTAGCTTTTGATCTTGGCGTTGCGTTTTCGGGCAAGCCAGCTGTTTTCTTTTTTACCGAAGCTTTTGAAAAATTTCATGGAAAATTCCTTGTTGCCCATCAGCCCCTGGGGACGGAAGATCATGACGATGATCAGAACCAGAGAGTAGATGATCATCCGCACGGCTGCGAACTGCTGCAGGTAGGTGGTGACGATGGCAAGGAAGATGCCTGCGATAATGGAGCCGGAAATGCTGCCAAGGCCGCCCAGTACTACGATCACAAGGATGTCGATGGATTTCATAAAGCCGAAGATGTCAGGCTTAAGGAAATAGAAGTAGGAAGCGTAAAGGCCTCCCGCAATGCCGGCGAAGAAGGCGCCGATGGCAAAGGCCATGACCTTGTATTTTGTGGTGTTGATACCCATGGACTCTGCGGCGATTTCATCCTCTCTGATGGAGATACAGGTCCGGCCGTGAGAGGAATTGATAAAGTTGCGGATGCATATGATGGTAAGGGCTGTAAAGATAAACAGCCAGGGCCAGTTGGTATACTGGGGGATGCCGTTGAGGCCTACCGCTCCGTTTGTGATGTCAAGGTTCAAAAACAGGATCCGGATGATTTCAGCGGTGCCCAAAGTGGCGATGGCCAGATAGTCGCCCCGAAGCCGCAGGGTGGGGATACCGATCAGAACGCCCACCAGAGCCGCGATAACGGCGCCGGCAAAGATACCGAGCAGAAAGCCCGCCGTGGAATCCATCTGCATGTTGATGATGGCGCATACGTAGGCGCCCACGGACATGAAGCCCGCATGGCCGAGAGAGAACTGGCCTGTAAAGCCAACCACCAGGTTAAGGCTTACGCCCAGGATGACGTTGATGCAGATCAGCACGATGGCGCTCATGTAATAGTCGTTTAGGATGCCCGTAAAAAGCATGAGCTGAACGACGACGAAGGTGAGGATGAGGGATAATGTAAACACGCTGTTGCGCTTTATGATATCTAAAATCACAGATCACACCTTCTCTCTTGTATTCTTGCCCAAAAGGCCGGAGGGCTTGATGAGCAGCACTAAAATCAGAATCAGATAAACAACGGCATCCTTATACATAGAGCTGCCGTAGCCGGCCACCAGGGTCTCGATCATACCGATGGAAACGCCGCCTACCATGGCGCCGGGGATGTTGCCGATCCCGCCGAATACGGCGGCCACAAAGGCCTTGATGCCCGGGGTCATGCCCATCAGGGGATTGATGGTGTTATAGTAGATACCTACCAGAATACCGGCGGCGCCTGCCAGGGCGGAGCCGATGGCGAAGGTGAAGGAAATGGTGGAATCCACCTTGATGCCCATCAGCTGGGCGGCGTCCTGGTCGATGGAAACAGCCCGCATGGCTTTTCCGGTTTTGGTCTTATGGACGATGAATTGCAGCATAAACATTAAAATGACGGTTACGACGATAATATAAATCTGCTGCATGCTGATGACCACGTTTCCGATGTTGAAAAACTGGCTGCCCAGCACCTGGGGGAAAGCCCGGGGCGTGGCGCCCACAAAAAACATCGTGGTGTATTCCAGGAAAAAGGAGACGCCGATGGCGGTGATGAGCACCGCAATACGGGATGCGTGTCTCAGCGGTTTATACGCGATTTTTTCGATCACCATGCCCAGAACCGCGCAGGCCGCCATGGAAATCAGCAACGCGGGTATGAAGCTGAGGTGGGCGAAGGTAATAGCGGCAAAACCAATATAAGCCCCCAGCATGTAAATGTCGCCGTGGGCAAAGTTGATCAGCTTGATGATGCCATATACCATGGTATAACCCAAGGCGATCAGCGCGTAAATGCTGCCCAGGGAAAGACCGTTCAGTAGCTGCTGTAGTAATTGATCCAAAAATAAAAACCTCCCTTCCAGCATATAAGAATTAAGTTAGGGCAGAGCCTGCCCTAACTTAATCAGTGACAATATCAGATCGTCTGTCTGTTTCGAATCAGATCCTCATGCACCAATCAGATCTTGATGGATTCAGAAGGCTCACCGTCGGTCAGCTTGATTACAACAACGGATTTAACCGGGTTGTGGTTTTCGTCGATGCTGAAGGTACCGGTTACGCCGGCAAAGCTTTCGGTGCTGGCCAGAGCGTCTTTGATGGCGATAGGATCGGCTTCGCCCGCTCTTTCGATGGCGTCGCACAGGAATTTGGCTGTGTCATAGCCCAGCGCGTTGAAGGCGTCGGGGTCTTTGCCGTATTCGGCGTTAAAGTCTTCGATGAACTGGATAACCGCAGGGTCTTCGTCCAGGGAAGAATAGTGGTTGGAATAGTATACGTCATTCAGAGCGGATGCGCCCGCAAGCTCAAGAAGCGTGGGGGAGTCGAATCCGTCAGCGCCCAGTACCGGAGCAGTGATGCCCAGGTCTCTGGCCTGCTTGATGATCAGGCCTGCTTCGGAATAATAGCCGGGCAGGAAGATCACGTCAAAGTCCATGGATCTGATCTTGGTGAGAATGCCGCTGAAGTCGGTGTTGCCGGCGATATAGGCTTCTTCGCCTACGATTTCTCCGCCAAGGGATTCAAAGGTGCTTCTGAAGTTTTTCGCAAGACCGATGGCATAGTCGCTGGAGTTGTCCATAATGATGACGGCCTTTGTGGCGCCCAGGTTGCTGGAAGCGAAGTTGGCCATTGTGATGCCCTGGAAGGAATCGCTGAAGCAGATCTTAAAGGCGAATTCTTTTACTTCCGTGGGATTTCCATCGTCATCCAGATCTACGGTTACATCGTCAGCTGTGGCGGAACCGGAGATAACGGGAATCTGGTTTTTGTCGGCAACAGGAATGGTCGCCTTGAAGTTACCGGTGGTAGCGGGGCCTAAAACCGCAACTACGCCGTCGTTTGTCATAAGCTTTGTGCTCAGGGAAGTGGCTTCGGCAGGTTCGGATTTGTTGTCGCCTTCCACCAGCTCGATCTGCTTGCCCAGCACACCGCCGGCTTCATTGATCTGCTTGATGGCCAGGTCGATACCTTCTACGCTGCTGCTGCCGTATGTAGCGGTTGCGCCGGAAAGCTCGTAGTTAACACCGATTTTAATGGTATCCCCATCCGCTGAACCGGAGGAACCCTCATCGGAGCCGCCACCGCCGCCGCAGCCTGTGAGAAACAGAGCAGCGGACAAGCTTGCTGCTAATGCAATTTTCCATACGTTTTTCATGTTCTAAAATACACCACCTTTTTTAAATTTAGATAATATAGTACGCTTTTCACGGCTAAAAGTCAATACTTTTTAGCAAATTAAAGCAATAAAAACATGGGTTTGGGGGCTTTTTCTGGCCTTTTATCTGAATGCCGCCCGGAATTGCTGAAAAGGGTACTTTCCCGCGGAAAAGGATCACAGGGAGGTAAGGGCTTTTCCCATACGCTGACGCACCTTGTGTTCTCCCAGAACCTGCTGGATCTCCCAGATATCCGGAGAATTGGCGCGGCCGGTGAGGGCGATGCGGATGACGGTGCTTACATGGCCCACATGTCCCTTATAATCCTGGGGGTTTTTCTTATAATCCTTGGGCTTTGCCGCATAGCCCAGATCTGTGCCGATGGATCTGACCTTATCAAACCACTGCTCCTGGGTGTCCCCATGGCAATAGGTATCCAGATAGGCCTTAAGGATAGAGCGGCAGTCCTCCGGGGAGGTGTTTTCCGGCCAGGGATCCTCCACCGCAAAGGTCTCGTCGAAGAAATAAGCGGTGAAATCCGCCATTTGACGGGCAAAGACCAGGTCCTTCCTGGGCTTTTGCCCGTCCCGGCCGATGGAGAGGATCCGGGCGACAAAGGCGGGATCCGCTTTCGCCAGAGGGCTTTGGGGCTGATAGGTTTTCGCCCAGCCGGTCAGGAAATCCGCCAGAGAGGAGGCGTGGATTTTCACAAGGACCTCCTTGCTTACGTCGTTTAGCTTGCTTAAATCAAACAGCGCGCCGGAATGGCTCATTTTTTCGGCGGAAAAGGGGAAGGCCTCCAGCTCTTTTTCCGGATTTTCCAGCCGCCACTGTTCGAAATCGGAATTGAGGATGGTCAGAAGATATTCTCTGACAGCCTGGGGATGATAGCCCATTTCCCTGTAATAATCCAGGGAAAGCTCGGGATCCTTACGTTTTGAAAGCTTGCGCTTCACCCCTGTTTCATCGTCGATCTTCATCAGCTGGGCCGTGTGGCAGTAAATGGGAAGGGGAAGCTCCAGGGCCTGGAAAAGCTCCACATGAACGGGCAGGGAGGAAAGCCATTCTTCTCCTCTGACCACGTGAGTGGTCCCCATCAGGGTGTCGTCTATGACATGGGCAAAATGATAGGTGGGGATGCCGTTTGATTTTAAAAGCACCACATCCTGAAAGTTTTCAGGCATGCTCAGCTGGCCCCGGATGGCGTCCCGGACAGAAAAGGTTTTGGCGGGAGCGTTTTCGGTCCCTTCCATGCCCCGGGAGCGAAGCCGGATGACAAAGCTCTGGCCCTCATCCAGCCTTTTCTTTACCTGCTCAAGAGAAAGGTCCCGGCAGAGGGCCCATTTTCCGTAAATGCCCGGCGTGAGCTTGGCGGCCTCCTGCTGGGATCGGATGGAGGCGATTTCTTCCTCCGTCAGGAAGCAGGGATAGGCCAGGCCCTTTTCCACCAGGGCTTTGGAGAAGGATTGATAGATTTCCCTGCGGGCGCTCTGGTAATAGGGGCCGTAGCTTCCCTTATCTACGGTAAGGCCTGCTCCCTCGTCAAAGTGCAGGCCGAAAAAATCCAGAGAAGAGATGATGGTTTCCACCGCCCCTTCCACCTTTCGCTTGTCGTCTGTATCCTCTATGCGAAGGTAGAATACGCCGCCGCTTTGATGGGCCAGGCGTTCGTCTGCGAAGGCGCCGTACAGATTGCCCAGGTGGATAAAGCCGGTAGGGCTTGGCCCCAGTCTTGTGACCTTGGCCTGAGGGTCCAGCTGCCGCTTTGGATAGGCTTTGATCCAATGGGCGGGCGTATTTTCGATGTGCGGGAACAAAAGCGCCGCAAGCTGTTGCTGCTGTGTCATATAGGGTTACCTCCAAATATTTCTGTGGTGAGTATATCAGAAAAAAGAGAGGGATACAAGAAAGAGGAAAAAGATGATAAAGCCAAAGAAAAGAAGGCTTTAAAACCGGCAGGGGCGGCAGGAAAACAAAAAAGACAAACGATAATGTAAAACAATAAAAGGCAAAACGATAAAGTAAAAAGTAAGAGGAAATCAAAAAATGAAAAAGAATCTCCCGTCTTTATAACGGGAGATCATTTTGCGGAAGCCCCGGAAAAGGACGTTTCCTTTTCAGTCAGAGCCTTCGGCTCCATAGCTTTAAGATGCCCGACTGTTTTTTCCTTCCTATTTAAGGAAGAGATCCCTTTCTCAAAGGCCGGTATGTCGCCTACGCCCTCCAGGACCACCCTGGGCCGGTAGGGAAATTTTTTGATTTCTTCCCGGTCGGTAACCCCGGTGAGCACTAAAACCGTGTCAAGGCCGGATTCGATTCCCGCAACGATGTCCGTATCCATCCGGTCGCCGATGATGGCCGCCTCTTCGGAATGTACGCCAAGGAGCCTTAGGCCGGTGCGCATCATAAGGGGGTTCGGCTTGCCGATAAAATAGGCGGATTGCCCCGTTGCCATTTCGATGGGGGAT
>CALWZU010000028.1 GCA_944386095.1 uncultured Clostridia bacterium
TCTGGGACATAACCACGGAAGTGTTGTCAAGATCATATTCGCCCGACTGAAGGGCGTTGATGATCTGTCCCAGGGAAACGATCGTGGGATAGCAGGCGTCATTGTTGATATACTTAAGCCCCGCTTCGATATCGTTTTTTGTGACCTTTTCCAGTATCTTCAGCTTGTAGCCCTCGCTCTGAAGAGCCGCCTCCAGGATCCTGAAATGATAAGGAGCCATCTGGGGCACGATAATGGTATGGCGCTTTTTCATTTCTTTGGTAAAATACACTCTTTTCACCAGAGGGGCTCCGGAGCGTACGGGCTTGATCCCGTTTTTCTCTCTGTCCTCAAGGGCAACCTTGAGAGAACGGATCCGGATCCTGGCAGCGCCAAGATTTTCTCCCTCATCGATCTTGATCAGGGTATAAAGCTTGTTGTTGGCCTCTAAAATTTCCTTGACCTGGTCGGTGGTGATCGCGTCAAGACCGCAGCCAAAGGAATTGATCTGGATCAGATCCACATTGTCATGATCCGAAGCGAACTCCGCCGCCCGATAAAGCCTGGTATGATAGGCCCACTGGTCCAGTACCCTCAGCGGCCTTGGCAGCCTGGCATGATGCGCCACGGAATCCTCCGTCAAAACCGCCATTCCATAGGATGTAATGATTTTATCGATGCCGTGATTGATCTCCGGATCCAGGTGATATGGCCTGCCGGCCAGGATAATGGCTCTTCTGCCTTCCTCCCTGCACTGCTCCAGAATCTGATCCGCCTTTTGCCGGATCTCCTCTTTGAATCTGGCGTCCTCCTTCATACCCAGCTCCACGGCTTTTTTCGCCTCGGCCTGGGTTACCTGATACCGGTCGAAAACCCGTACAAGGCGTTTTGCCAGCTTGGCCTTATCGTCATAGGGCATAAAGGGATGGTCAAAGAACACCCCTTCCGCCTCAAAGGTCTCATCCATATTGTTTTTGATGACCTCGGGATAGGTTGCCACGATGGGGCAGTTATAATGATTGTTTGCCGTTTCATCCTCCAAAACCTCATAATTGACAGAGGGATAGAAGATATGCTTGACTCCGTTTTTAGCAAGCCACTTTACATGTCCATGGACCATTTTGGCCGGATAGCAGGCCGTATCCGAAGATATGGTCTCTATTCCCATATCGTAAATGGCCTTTGAGGAATGAGGGGACACGATCACCCTGAAGCCCAGGCTGGTCAGAACCGTAAACCAGAAGGGGTAATTTTCATACATGTTCAGCACCCGGGGAATGCCGATGGTTCCCCTTGGGGCCTTTTCTTCGGAAAGAGGCTCATAATCAAAGAGCCTGCGGTATTTATACTCATAGAGATTGGGGACCTCCTGTCCGGCCTCCTGGCCCCCCGCCCCTTTTTCACAGCGGTTTCCCGTAATAAAGCGTCGCCCCCCCGGGAAGGTATTAATGGTGAGGAGACAGCGGTTTTCGCATCGATGACAGCGGGTGGTGGCCACCTTGGCTTCAAATCCCGCTAACGCTTCCGGGCGGATCAGTCCGGAGACCTCTCCCTCCTGCCAGCGCTCCCGGCCGATCAGCGCCGCGCCGTAGGCGCCCATAATACCGGAAATGTCCGGACGGATCACTTCCCGCCCCATGATCTTCTCAATGCTTCTGAGCACGGCTTCGTTCAGAAAGGTCCCTCCCTGCACCACCACATGCTTTCCCGCTTCATCGGGATTGCGCAGCTTGATGACCTTATACAGGGCGTTCTTTATAACAGAATAGGAAAGGCCGGCGGAAATATCCCCGATGCTGGCCCCTTCCTTTTGGGACTGCTTTACCTTGGAATTCATAAAAACGGTGCAGCGGGTGCCAAGGTCTACCGGATGATGGGATGTAACGGCTTCCTTCGCGAAATCCTCCACGCTCATGTCCATGGATTTGGCATAGGTTTCGATAAAGGAACCGCACCCGGAAGAGCAGGCCTCATTGAGCATGATATTATGAATAAACCCATCCTGGATCATCATGCATTTCATGTCCTGTCCGCCGATATCCAAAATGAAATCCACATCCGGGGTAAAATTTCTCGCCCCCCGGAAGTGAGCCATGGTTTCGATTTCTCCTCCGTCTACGCCGTAAGCGGCCTGTACCAGCGCTTCCCCATAGCCTGTGGAGATGGCCTTTGCGATATATGCATCCCCGGGCAGCTTTTCGTAAAGATCCCGAAGCATTTCTCCCGTAGCGTCAAGAGGACTGCCTTCGTTGTTCTTGTAAAAGGAATACAGCAGTCTTCCCTCCCGGTCGATCAGCGCCGCCTTCGTGGTTGTGGAGCCTGCGTCGATTCCCAGAAAAACCGGTCCCCGGGCCTCTCTCAGCTCTCCTCTTGGGGCAACGCTTTGCTGATGCCGTCTGCGAAAGGCCTGGTATTCCTTTTCATCCTGAAACAGCGGCTCAAGGGTCTGGGTCTCAGAAAGGGCCGCTCTGGGCGTTGTGGTGGCTTTTTCGAGAATCTGCCTTAACGATACCACCGGATATTTTTCCGACAAAAGCGCCGCTCCCAGGGCCACATAAAAATGAGAATCCTCCGGCACCAGGGTCTGGCTTTCGGAAAGGCCAAGGGTGATGATAAAGCGCTTTCTCAGTTCTGAAAGAAAATGAAGGGGCCCGCCTAAAAAGGCCACGTTGCCTTCAATGGTCCTGCCGCAGGCAAGGCCGGTAATGGTTTGATTGACCACCGCCTGAAAAATGGAAGCGGCGATGTCTTCTTTTTTGGCCCCCTCATTCAAAAGAGGCTGGATATCCGTTTTGGCGAAAACCCCGCATCTGGCGGCAATGGGATAGATAATGGTGCTGTCCTTTGCCATTTCATTGAGTCCCGCGGAATCCGTATTCAAAAGCACGGCCATCTGATCGATAAAAGCGCCTGTGCCTCCGGCGCAGGTCCCGTTCATCCTCTGTTCGATGGAGGGCTTATAAAAAGTGATTTTCGCATCCTCTCCCCCCAGCTCTATGACCACGTCCGTCTGGGGAATGAAGGTTTCCACAGCCCTGCTGCAGGTGATGACCTCCTGCTCAAAGGGAAGGCCCAGAACCTGGGTCATGGCAAGTCCTCCCGAGCCGGTAACCGCGATATGCAGCCGAATATCCCCAAGCCTGCTGTATACGGTCTTTAGCATTTCCGTTACCTTTTCGAAAATATTGGATAAATGCCTGTCATATTCACTGAAGATCACCTGATTGTCTCCATCGATGGCAACGATCTTTACCGTTGTGGAGCCTACGTCGATCCCCAGTCTGATCAATGTGCTTTCCATATACGTTCACCTCTATAAACAAAAGGATACCCGGCGCTTTTTGCATAGGAAAAGGCGCCGGAAATCGCTGAATACGTTGTATTTGCTAGATTATACATTACAGAATATTCATTTCCAATAAACAAATTATCCGAAATTGTTTTCTTTACAACTTATTAACGGTCATTAATATATGGAATAAAGATCGAAAAAAAGAAAAAGCTCCCGAATTGGTGAAAATGCTGGATTTTTGTCCGCTTCCTTTATCTTTCGAAAGAGTTTCGGATCCTTTTCTTCGGAAAACTTTTATATAAAATTTATACGAAAAATGAGCAAGCCTGTAAGCCGGGTTCTGTTTTTGACAGCCATCTGTCTAGGCCTGCCGTCGCCGGCAGGCTCAAGCGATCTACCACTCTGGCCGCAGACGAGCAGCCCGCTTTCATGGCCATACTTGATCTTGCTCCGGGTGGGGTTTACACGGCCGGCCTGTTACCAGAACCGCCGGTGAGCTCTTACCTCACCGTTTCACCCTTGCCGCTTAGGCGGCGGTTTTCTTTCTGTTGCACTTTCCTTGGAGTCGCCTCCACCGGATGTTATCCGGCACCCTGCTCTATGGAGCCCGGACTTTCCTCATGTCCAAAGGACATGCGGCCGTCTGGCTTACTCATTTTTCTTTCTTTTTCAAAGGCTTATACTCTGATCGCCGGGATTTATTTTACCATAAAGCTCCTGCCGTTTTCAAAGGATTTTTCTGCTTTCCGGCAAAAACCACTCTTGCCCTTCCTTCAAGCATACTCCGAAGGCGCTTTCCCATGTTTTCCCCAAAGGTGATCTCCGTGGCGAAATGCCCCCCATCGACAAGGCAAATTCCAAGCTCCCTCCCCCGAAGAGCATCATGATACTTTACATCCCCTGTTATCAGAAGCTGACAGGATAATGCCGCAGCTTCCTCCAATAAAGAAGCCCCCGCTCCTGTGCAGACCGCCGCTTTTCGGATCACATCGTCGGGCCGGCCGGCGAATCGAACCGGCTCCTTCATGGAAAGCCTCTCTTTTACAAGGGCGCAGACCCTTTCAAGGGAAACAGGCTGGGGGAAATACCCCGTCCGGAGAATGGAAAGCCCCTCCGGAGCGCTGATCTGAGAAAGCCCCAAAAGCTCTGCCAGATAATCGTTATTGCCGCCGGGCGCCGAATCAAAGGTCGTATGGGCGGAATATACGCTGATACCCCGCCGGATCAGCTCCGTGATATATTTCCCCGGAAACGACGCTTGGCTGATCTGTTTCAGTGGGGTGAAAATCAGAGGATGATGGGAAAGAATGAAATCACAGCCCTTTTCAACAGCCTCCCCGATGGTTTCCTCTGTCACATCAAGGCACACCAGGATCCCTTCGATCTGCCCGGAGCCGGCCTCCAGCTGGATCCCGCTGTTATCCCAGGACTCCATCAGCTCTGGCGGCGCGATTTTCTCTATGATTTTCACAAGCTCATCCTTATGTATGGACATATTCCAAAATCCTCCTGTATAACTGCATTTTTTTCATGGCCTGCTCTCTTTGCTTTCTTGCCTTTACCTGATCGGAAGCGGCGGAGGCCAGATAGATGTTTTCCTCCACCGCCATATGCCGCCGCAGATATTCGCACAGCAGGGGATCTTTTCTGCGAATCAGGTCAAGTCCCACAAGGTACTGCCCGGAAAAAGCCCTTTCCACGGGATCCTCCCTGTCCCCTTCCGCCGGGTTTTCCCCCCGGCTTTTTTTCCTGCCCCTTTCAGGAGGCTCCGCCGCCATAATTTCCCAAATAAATTTTCCTTCCCGCACCAAAGCCTCCCGGCAGATAAAAAAGCCCTTTTCCAAAAGCCATCTGCGAAGCTTGTCAGGTGCTTTTCTGTGCTGGAGGATCAGACGGCAAAGGGACCGGGTCTG
>CALWZU010000029.1 GCA_944386095.1 uncultured Clostridia bacterium
TATTTTGTCCATCCGGTAGAGGTGGCGAAAATTCTTGCTGAGCTGGAGATGGACTCCAAAACCATCGCCGCTTCTCTTTTGCACGATGTGGTAGAGGATACGGATTATACCATCGAGCAGATCCAGGAGGAATTCGGAGAGGAGATCGGGATCCTGGTGGATGGGGTCACGAAGCTGGGAACGCTGAAATTCGAATCCAAGGAAGAGCGTCAGGCGGAAAATCTCAGGAAAATGTTTCTTGCCATGACAAAGGATATCCGTGTGCTGATCATAAAGCTTGCGGACCGCCTGCACAACATGCGCACCATCAACTTCATGACCGATGAAAAAATCGTGGAAAAGTGCAATGAAACCTTGGAAATTTACGCTCCTCTGGCCCACCGGCTGGGTATTTCCAGGATCCAGTTCGAGCTGGAGGATCTGGCCCTGAAGGCCCTGGAGCCGGAAATATATTATAGCCTGGTCAGCGGTGTGCGTATGAAAAAGCACAAAAAAGAGGATTATCTCAACGAGGTCATCGCTGAAATCAAGGACGCTATCGCAGATCTTAAGATCGAATATGAGATTTACGGCAGATACAAGCACTACTACAGTATTTATAAAAAAATGAAAAAGGGAAAATCCCTTGATGAAATCTTCGATTTGGCGGCCATCCGGATCATCGTGGACAGCCTGAAGGACTGCTACGCGGTGCTGGGGATCGTCCATACCCTGTGGAAGCCCATCCCCGGCCGGTTCAAGGACTATATCGCCATGCCAAAGCCCAATATGTACCAGTCCCTGCATACCACCCTGATCGGCAATCACGGAGATCCCTTTGAGGTGCAGATCCGTACAAAGGAAATGCATCGGGTGGCGGAATACGGTATCGCTGCGCACTGGAAATACAAGGAAGGGGTAACGACTCAGGAGGATACGGAAAAGAAGCTGGCCTGGCTGCGCCAGACCATCGAATGGCAGAAGGAAATGAGCGATCCCAAGGAATTTATGGAAAGCCTGAAGGTAGATCTGTTTTCCAATCAGGTTTTCGTTTTTACCCCGAAGGGAACGGTGATCGAACTGCCTGCCGGCTCCACGCCTTTGGATTTTGCTTTTAAGATCCATTCGGAGGTAGGCATCAAATGCGTGGGAGCCAAGGTCAATGGGAAGATGGTGCCCCTTGGGCATATTCTGGAAAACGGCAATATCGTAGAGGTCATCACCAACGCAAACAGCAAGGGTCCCAGCATCGACTGGCTGAACATCGTCAAAAGCAGCCAGGCCAAGAACAAGATCCGCCAGTGGCTGCGAAAAGAAAACCGGCCGGAAAATCTGGAAAAAGGCAAGGACGCCCTTGAAAAAGCCGTCAGACGGAAAGAATATCCCGCTCAGGCTATCATGAAGCAGCAGTGGCTTTCCCGGATCGCCAAATCCTTTAAGTATCAGAATCTGGACGATCTATATGTCGCCATCGGCTATGGCGGGGTGCCGGCCAACAAGGTGGCCAATATGCTGGTGGATTTTTTCAGGGAAGAAAAAAAGGAAGAGCTGAAACAGCAGCAGCAGCAAAAGACCCTGGCGGAACTGGAGCAGCAGCAGGCAGGCCAGGGCTCCTCTCAAAAGGAAAAGCTGACGAAAAAGGATGCCAGCGGCGTACGGGTCAAGGGGGTAGACAATCTGATGATCCGTTTTGCCAAGTGCTGTACGCCGGTTCCGGGAGACGAAATTATCGGTTTTATCACCAAGGGAAGGGGCATATCGGTCCACCGCAAGGACTGCGCCAATATGCTTTCGGTCCCGGAGGAAGAAAAGGGCCGGTTTATCCAGGTGGAATGGGATGAAGAAGATCAGGCCGCCCATTCCTACGAGGCGGAAATCAGCATCCTGGCGGAGGACAGGAAGGGGCTGCTTTTGGATATTTCCATCGTGATGCAGGAGATGGATGTAAATGTGAGAAGCCTGAATGTTAAAACCACAAAGGACAAAATCGCCACCTTCAGCATGATCGTCAACATCACCGCCAAGGATCAGCTAAGCAAGATCCTGACCAGGCTCAGGAGCATACCCAGTATCGTAGACGCTTACAGGGCCACATCCTGAAGCAGGGGGGCCGTGAGGAAGGGATCCCTTTCTCATATATATTAGGAACAGGAGAAAAAACATGAGAGCAGTGGTGCAGAGAGTGAGTCTGGGAGAGGTTACGGTAGAAGAAAAAATAACCGGCTCCATCGGCAAAGGCTTCGTGGTGCTTCTTGGAGTGGGCCAGGGAGATACCCAAAAGGACGCGGATTATATCGCCGACAAGGTGGCGAATCTGCGGGTATTTGAGGATGAACAGGGAAAGATGAACCTTTCTCTTTCCGATGTGGGCGGCAGTGTGCTGGCGATTTCCCAGTTTACCCTTTATGGGGACTGCCGCAAGGGAAGACGCCCGGGCTTTACCCAGGCGGCCGATCCTGACCAGGCAAAGACTTTATACGATTATTTCACTGAAAGGCTGCGGCAGCAGGGCTTTGAAGTCCAGGAGGGAATCTTTCAGGCGGACATGCTGGTGAAGATTTATAACGATGGCCCGGTTACCATGCTCCTTGACAGTAAAAGGCTCTTTTAAAAGGGCAGGGCCGTTTCATCGGGGCAATGATCCCCAACACGAAAAATGCAAAGAGGTGACAGTTTTATGCTGATGATGCAAGGCTTTTATACGGGACCGCTGGATGTGAATTGCTATGTGGTCTATGACGATCAGACGAAAAACGGGTTTATGGTGGATCCCGGCGGGGTCAGCAAGACCCTGACCAGCTTTATTGAAACCCAGCATATTAAAATAAAAATGATTTTTCTTACCCACGGTCACGGGGACCATATCGGCGGCGCCCGGGAGTACCGGGAAAAATATCAGGCTCCCATCTATGCCCACAAGGAGGAGGGGATCGTCCTGGGAAGCGCCATGTATAACTCATCTGCCATGATGTTTGGCTATCCTGTGGAGCTGCAGGCGGATGTATATGTGACCGACGGGCAGGAAATTCCCTTTGAAGGGCATACCATCAAAATCCTGCATACCCCGGGGCATTCTCCGGGAGGCATCTGCATCTTGATCGAAAAATGGCTGTTTTGCGGAGACACCCTTTTCGCAGGCTCGGTGGGAAGGACGGATTTTCCCCTGTGCAGCACCAAAGATCTTTTCGATGGCATCCGAAACAAGCTTTTTACCCTGGATCCTGACACCATGGCTTTTCCGGGGCACGGCCCCTCCACCACCATCGGATTTGAAAAAGAGCATAATCCTTTTTTCTAGGCGGGGGATAAGGCATGTATCAGATCAGGATTTGGGAAAACATACCCTGGCAGGAAATCCAGGCCCTGGCCATGCTGTTTTTGCCCAGGGAGGCTTTTACGGTCACAACAGATGAAGCTTTGGGAGAGAGCCAAAGCTTTTCCGTTGTTTTTGAGGGCAGGGAAATCGCCTTGCCCCAGGAGCGGTTTTTTTACCGTGGATGCCCTCCCTCCCATCCAAAGGAATGGAAAAACGCCGTGAAACGGGGCGTTTATGAAACCCTTGCCCTGCAGACGGGCTATCGCCCTCCCTGGGGGATATTAACGGGGGTCAAGCCTGTTAAAATCATACGGGAGCTGGAGGAAAAGGGGATGGATCTTTTCCGGATCAGATCCTTCATGGAGGAATATTATCTGCTGGAGGGGGAAAAAAACCAGCTCCTTTTAGAAACCCTTCAGGGTCAGGCCTCTCTTTCTCTTCCCGGGGACGAAAGAGCCATCGGACTTTACGTGGGGATCCCCTTTTGTCCCACAAGATGCGTGTATTGTTCCTTCCCATCCAATGTGGCAAGCCAGGAGCAGGTCGCCCTTTATCTGGAGGCCCTTGAAAAAGAAATCGATTTTACTGCCGAGGGGGTAAAAGAGCTGGGGCTTTGGCCGGATTGCGTTTATATAGGCGGGGGAACCCCTACCAGCCTTTCTCCCCTTCAGCTGGACCGGCTTTTTGACAGGATATTCCGCCGTTTTGATCTTTCCGGATGCCGGGAATTTACCCTGGAAGCGGGGCGGCCTGACACCATTACGAAGGAAAAGCTGAAGGTTATAAGGGACTGGCATATCGGCCGTATCAGCATCAATCCCCAGTCCATGAACCAGAAAACCCTCCGGGCGATCGGCAGGGCCCACAGCCCCGATCAGATCAAACAGGCCAATGAAATGGCAAGGGAAGCGGGAATCGGGCATATTAACATGGATGTGATCGCAGGCCTTCCGGGGGAGGAGGCCGCAGATTTTGTCAGGACGCTGCAGCAGGTCCTGGATATGAGCCCGGAAAATCTGACCGTCCACACCCTGGCTGTGAAGCGGGCTTCAAGGCTCAGGCAGGAGGATGAACACTACAATTTCAAAAAGCAGGAGTCCATGGAGGAAATGATCCGCCAATCCCGCGCCCTGACCCGTCAGGCAGGTTATATACCGTATTACCTTTACCGGCAAAAATACATGGTGGGCAACTATGAAAATGTGGGCTACGCAAAGCCGGGAGAGCAGTGCGTCTACAATATCCGCACCATGGACGAAAGGCAGACCATGATCGCCCTGGGAGCCGGAGGCATCAGCAAAATATGCTTTCCGCGGGAAAACCGGATCGAGAGAAGCGCTAATGTGAGCAATTACGAAATTTATATCCAGAGAATCGATCAGATGCTCCAAAGGAAAAAACAGGAGGTGTTTCTGCCTTTGAAAGAGGACAGGAAGGAAGGCTTTTAGGGAAAAGCCAGTCAAGGGCTTGCAGGACTTGCCCCGAACCGGTTTTTTTATTAAAATAGTAAGGATAAATGGCAGATGGATTCCCTTCCGGCAAAGGCGCGCCGGAGAGGAACCAGGAAAGGAAGGAAACATGTTGACCAAGGCACCAAAGGGCACCAAAGACATTCTGCCGGGGCAGTCCTCCAAGTGGCAGTATGTAGAGGGCCTTTTCAGAGATATATGCAGAACCTATGGCTTTGAGGAGATCCGTACGCCGATGTTTGAGCATACGGAGCTGTTTGTCAGAGGCGTGGGCGATACCACGGACGTGGTGGAAAAGCAGATGTACTCTTTTGACGATCTGGCGGGAAGAAACATAACCTTAAAGCCGGAGGGGACCTCACCGGCGGTGAGGGCGTTTATCGAAAACGGACTTTACGCCCAGGCTCAGCCTACAAAGCTTTATTATATCACCGCCTGCTTTCGCTATGAGAAGATGCAGAAGGGCCGCTACCGGCAGTTTCATCAGATGGGCGTTGAGATTTTCGGCTCGGAAAGCCCTATGGCCGACGCGGAGGTCATCAGTCTGGCAAAGGATATGCTGGAAAAATCCGGCATGAAGGAGCTGGAGCTGAGGCTCAACAGCGTGGGCTGCCCTGAATGCAGGCCCAGGCACCGGGAAGCTTTGAAGGATTTTTTAAGGGATCGCTATGAACAGCTTTGCGAAACCTGTAAAGGGCGCTATGAAAAAAATCCCATGCGGATTTTGGACTGTAAAAACGAAAACTGCAGGAGGCTGGTGGAAAACGCTCCTTTGATGCTGGATTATCTATGCGATGACTGCCGGGCGCATTTCGAAAAGGTCAAGGAGCTTCTGGGGGAAATGGGCATAACCTTTGTGATCGACCCCTGGATCGTAAGAGGGCTGGATTACTATACGAAAACCGCCTTTGAGTTTGTTTCTACGAGGGAAATGGCTCAGGGAACCGTTTGCGGCGGCGGCCGCTATGATCATCTGGTGGAACAGCTGGGAGGGCCCGGCGTACCCGGCGTTGGCTTTGGCATGGGAGAAGAAAGGCTTTTGCTCTTGCTGGAGGAAGAGAAGGCAGCCTTTCCCGTAACGGAAGGTGTGGACTATCTGCTTGTGACCATGGGAGAGCGGGCCAGGAAAATGGCTGTGAAAATCGCGGGGAGGCTGAGAAAAAACGGCAGGAGCGCGGTTTGCGACATGATGGACAGAAGCTTCAAAAATCAAATGAAATACGCCAATAAGATCGGCGCGGCAAAGGTGATCATCCTGGGCGAGGATGAGGTGGAAAAAGGAATTTGCAGCATAAAGGACATGAAGACCGGAGAGCAGGTGACAATCAGTGCTGATCATGTGGACAATCTGTAGGAGGATAGCATGGAAAAAATCATCAGACGCACCCACATGTGCGGAGAACTCCGAAAGGAGCAGGAAGGAAAAAGAGCGGCCTTAAACGGCTGGGTACAAAAAAGCAGAAATCTGGGAGGGCTGATTTTCTGCGACCTGAGGGATAAAACCGGAATCGTTCAGATCGTATTTGACCAGAATGTGGATAAAGGGGCCTTTCAGCTGGCGGAAAGCCTCAGAAGCGAGTTTGTTGTCGGCGTGGAGGGGACTGTCAGGAAACGCCAGTCTGTGAATCCGGAGCTGGCGACAGGTGAAATCGAAGTTTTCGGGGACAGGCTGGTCATATATTCCCAGGCACAGACGCCCCCGATCTATATCAAGGATGATGACGATGCAGGCGAAAATCTCAGGCTGAAGTACCGGTATCTGGATTTGAGAAAGCTGCGGATGCAAAAGAATCTGGCTTTTCGGCACCGGATCACAAAATGCACAAGAGCGTTTTTCGACCAGGAGGGCTTCACGGAGGTGGAAACGCCCATGCTGGTCAAGCCCACGCCGGAGGGCGCCAGAGATTATGTGATCCCCAGCCGGGTCAATCAGGGACAGTTTTACGCCCTGCCTCAATCTCCGCAGATGTATAAGCAGCTTTTGATGCTTTCCGGTATGGACCGGTATTATCAGATCGCCAAATGCTTCCGGGACGAAGACCTGCGGGCGGACCGCCAGCCGGAATTCACCCAGATCGACATCGAAATGTCCTTTGTAGAGGCGGAGGACGTTATGGAGCTTCAGGAACGGTTTTTGCAAAAGCTCATGAAGGAGGTCATGGACATTGAAATACAGATCCCCTTTCCCCGGCTGACCTACCGGGAGGCGATGGACCGGTTCGGAAGCGATAAGCCCGACACCCGCTTTGGCTTTGAACTGAAGGATCTAAGCGACATTGTAAAGGATTGCGGCTTTAAGGTCTTTTCTCAGGCCGTGGCGGAGGGAAAAACCGTCAGAGGTATCAATTTCAACGGCTGCAATGAGCATTTCAGCAGAAAGGAAATCGATAAGCTGCCGGAGCTGATCAAAACCTTCGGCGCCAAAGGCCTTGCCTGGGTGAAGCTGGGAGAGCAGATCACAAGCTCTTTTGCCAAATTCATGACCCAGGAGGAAATGGATCGGATCTATGAGAGAATGCAGGCAAAAGCGGGAGATCTGATCCTGATCGTAGCCGACAAGCCCTCCGTGGTATTCGATTCCCTGGGCTTTTTAAGAAGAGAACTGGCGGGAAGGCTGGGCCTTCTGAAAAAGGACGAGTACCGGTTTTTGTGGGTGATGGATTTTCCTCTTTTGGAATACAGCGAAGAGGACGAAAGGTATTACGCGATGCATCATCCCTTTACCTCTCCCAAGCTTTCTCAGGTTTCTCTTTTGGACAGCGATCCGGGCTCTGTTAACGCGGAGGCCTATGATATTATTTTAAACGGCGTGGAGCTGGGAGGCGGCAGCATCAGGATTCACGATCAGGGGCTGCAAAAAAAGATGTTTGAGGTTTTAGGCCTTTCTGAAGAGGACTGCCAGAACAAATTTGGCTTTTTCCTGGAGGCCTTCCAGTATGGCGCGCCTCCTCACGGCGGCCTTGCCTATGGGCTGGATCGCCTGGCCATGCTTCTTTCCGGAAACGACAGTATCCGGGAAGTCATCGCCTTTCCCAAAAACCAGGCGGCTGTGTGCATGATGAGCGGCGCTCCCGGACAGATCGATCAAACCCAGCTTGACGAGCTGGGGATCCTGATCGCCCGGGAGGGAAAAGAGGACGCCGGGAAAGAGCAGGGGCATGAGTAAGGAAAGGGAGGCGGCTGCTTGCCCGGGAAAAAGCAAAAAGAAACTGGGAATCCTGGGAGGAACCTTCAGCCCCATCCACAAGGGCCATGTGTTTCTGGCCCGGTTTGTCAAAGAAAACTGCGGACTTGAAAAGGTAATCCTCATGCCCGCCGGAAAGCCTCCTCATAAGCTGGGGGAGCCCATCGAGGCGCCCCGGCACAGGCTGGCGATGGCAAGACTTGCCGCTGAGGGGATACCCGGTCTTGAGGTCTCGGATCTGGAGATGAAAAAGCCGGACATTTCTTATACCTATGACACCCTGACCGCTTTGCGGGAGCGGTTTGGGGATGAATGGCAGCTGTATTTTATTACCGGCACCGATGAGCTTCTGGGCTTTGAGGGCTGGTACCGGGCAGAAGAGCTGATGAAGGAGTTCTCTTTTATCGTAGGCGTCCGTCCCGGCTATGAAAGAGAAAACATCCAGGAAAAGGCGGAGTCGCTGCGGGCGAAGTACGGGGCGGACATCCTGATTGTGGATCTGCCGGCGCCGGATGTTTCCGCTTCGGAGATCAGGAAGCGCCTTTATGAAAATAAGCCCGTGGAGGATCTGCTGGATGAAAAGGTGATCCGTTATATCCGCAAGGAGGGACTGTATCAATCTTTATGAAGATAGAAGAATGGGAATCGATTTTGAAAAAACGCCTCAGCGACAAACGCTACGCCCATACCCTCAGGGTCAGGGAAGAAGCAATCCGCCTTGCCGGACGCTGGGGAGCGGATGAAAAAAAGGCGGAGCTTGCGGCTCTTTTGCATGATTTTTGCAGAAATCTTTCGGTGGAAGAATCAGATGAGCTTGTAAGGGAATACGGCCTTGACAAAAAATATCTTGGCAATGTATCCCTGGCTCACAGCCAGATTGCCGCCCGGCTTTTGCCCCGGGAATACGGCGTGGAGGATCCGGAAATTTTAAGCGCCGTTTCCCATCATACCACAGGGGGGCTGAATATGACGGTCCTTGACAAGATCATCTACCTGGCGGATACCATCGAACCGGGACGCCGCTACCCCGGGGTTGATGAATTGCGTGAAATGGCATATAATGATTTGGACAAGGCGTGTCTGTCGGCTCTTGACAGATCCATCAGGTTTGTACGGTCGAAAGGAGAAAGAATGGATAATAGCGCATTGGCCTGGAAAATGGCGGAAGTGATCGATAGCAAAAAAGGACGTGAGATCGCTGTCATAGATGTTTCTGAAATTTCCGGATTTGCGGACTACCTGATCGTGACCCACGCCCCATCGGAACGACTGATGAAGACCATTGCTGACGAGCTGGAGGACAAGATGGCGGAGCTTGGGGTGATCCTGGAACGAAGCGAGGGCAAAAACGGTTCGGGATGGATCCTTCTGGATTTCGGAGATATCATCGTAAATGTTTTTACGCCGGAGCAGCGGGAAAAATACAATCTGGAAAAGCTCTGGGGAGACGGTCATACCCAGTGGTTTCACAGCGAAAATAAGTAGACGGAGAGGAAGACAAAGGATGTCCAATTACGATTTCAAAGCAATTGAGGAAAAATGGCAGAAATACTGGGAAGAAAAGGATTTATTCCATTGCGGGGAGGACGCGTCCAAGGAGAAGTACTATGTGTTGGAAATGTTTCCCTATCCTTCCGGGAAGCTGCATATGGGGCATGTGAGAAATTACTCCATCGGTGATGTCATCGCCAGATTCCTGAAAATGAACGGATATAACGTGCTGCATCCCATGGGGTGGGATTCCTTCGGCCTGCCTGCGGAAAACGCCGCTATCAAGCACAAGGCGGCGCCTGACAAATGGACAAGGGATAATATCCGGGAAATGAGACAGCAGCTGAAAATGCTGGGGATTTCCTATGACTGGGACAGAGAGGTGGCCACCTGCGATCCCCGGTATTATAAGTGGATGCAGTGGATTTTTATTCAGTTTTACAAGCACGGCCTTGCCTATAAGAAAAAAAATCCCGTAAACTGGTGCCCTTCCTGCCAGACGGTTCTGGCCAATGAACAGGTTGTGGACGGGGCCTGCGAGCGGTGCGGAACGCCGGTGGGCAAAAAGGAGCTGGAGCAGTGGTATTTTAAGATCACCGATTATGCCGACAGGCTTCTTGCCGATCTGGAAAAGCTTCCAGGCTGGCCGGAGAAGGTAAAGTCCATGCAGAGAAACTGGATTGGCAAAAGCATGGGCGCAGAGGTAGAATTTACCATTGAAGGCTTTGATAAAAATCTCACGATTTTTACCACAAGGCCCGATACGCTCTTTGGCGTTACGTATATGGTGCTGGCGCCGGAGCATCCCTATGTAAAGGATCTGGTAGCCGGTACTTCCTATGAAAAGGATGTGGCGGATTTTCTGGATCGGCTCCAGTACATGAGCGAAATCGAAAGAACCGCTACCACCCTTGAAAAAGAAGGGGTTTTCATCGGACGGTATGCCATAAATCCCGTCAACGGGAAAAAGGTTCCCATTTATATCGCCAATTACGTTTTGATGGATTACGGTACCGGCGCGATCATGGCGGTTCCGGCTCACGATACCAGGGACTTTGATTTTGCGAAAAAATATCATATCGATATTATACCCGTAATCGACCCCAAGAAGGATGACATCGACGTCAACGATCTGAAGGCGGCGTTTATCGAGGACGGGGTGATGATCAACTCCGGCCCCTTTGACGGCCTTACGGTGGAAGAGGGGAAGGCCGCCATTATAAAGATGATCGAAGAAAAGGGGATAGGAAAGGCCTCTGTGAATTACCGCCTGCGGGACTGGCTCATTTCCAGACAGCGGTATTGGGGCACCCCCATTCCCATGGTGTATTGCGAAAAATGCGGCTGGGTCCCGGTGGAGGAAAAGGATCTGCCGGTGCTTTTGCCTGAGGATGTGGAATTTACCGGAAAGGGAGAATCTCCTCTGAAAAGCAGCGAAAGCTTTATGCATACCACCTGTCCCAAATGCGGAGGGCCGGCGGTAAGAGAATCGGATACCATGGATACCTTCCTGGACTCCTCCTGGTATTTCCTGCGTTACTGTGACGCCAGAAACACCCAAAAGATTTATGACAAGGAAAAAACCGATTACTGGATGCCGGTGGATCAGTATATCGGCGGAGTAGAACACGCCATTTTGCATTTGCTTTATTCCAGGTTTTTTACAAAGGTTCTCCATGATCTTGGCCTTTGCTCTGTGGAGGAGCCCTTTACCAATCTGCTGACCCAGGGCATGGTGCTCAAGGACGGTTCTAAAATGTCAAAGTCAAAGGGCAATGTGGTCAGCCCTGAGGAAATCATCGCCAAATACGGAGCGGATACCGCCAGGCTGTTTATTTTGTTCACCGCTCCGCCGGAAAGAGACCTGGAGTGGTCCGATACGGGCGTAGAGGGCAGCTACCGGTTCCTCAACAGGGTCTGGAGGCTGATCCAGGAGCTTTCGGAGGTGATCGCCCCCTCCGGCAGCCCCGTGCAGATCAGAGAAGAGGACAAAGAACTGAATTACGTATTGAACACCACCATCAAGCGGGTCACCGACGATATCCGCGAGCGGTTTAATTTCAATACGGCGGTCAGCGCCATCATGGAGCTGGTCAATGAAATGTACAGATACAAGGAAACCGAAGGGCGGAATCTGCCTTTGCTGAGAAAGGCATCCGATGAGCTTGTGATGATCCTTTCTCCCTTTGTGCCCCATATCTGCGAAGAACTGTGGCAGATGCTGGGTCATGAGGAAGACCTGACCGGACAGAAATGGCCTTCCTATGACGAAAAGGCGCTTGTGAAGGATGAGATCGAAGTGGTCATTCAGATTAACGGAAAGGTTAAGGATAAAATGAATGTGCCAAGCGGCCTTTCGAAGGACGATTTTGAAAAGCTTGTGATGGGCCTGCCCAGAACCAAGGAGCTGATCGGCGAAAAACCGGTGGCAAAGGTGATCTGCGTACCCGGCAAGCTTGTCAATATCGTGGTAAAATAAGACAGGAGGTACGTTTTGCGTAAACAGAATAACGGAAACAAGGTCAGAGTGATACCGCTGGGGGGGCTGAATGAAATCGGTAAAAACATGACCGTGTTTGAATATAAGAACGAAATCATTATCGTGGATTGCGGCCTGAGCTTTCCCGAGGACGAAATGCTGGGCATTGACATCGTGATTCCGGATTTTTCCTATCTGCAGAAAAACCGGGCAAAGATCAAGGCGCTTTTTATTACCCACGGTCACGAGGATCACATCGGCGCCATCCCTTACTTTTTAAAAAAATTCCCGGAGGTGCCTGTATACGGCACCAGGCTGACCCTTGGGATGATCGAAAACAAGCTCAAGGAACACGGGATCAGGGCCATGCTGATGGATGTGAAGCATGGGGATGTGATCAAAAAAGGAGAGTTTAAAGTCGAGATCCTGCGGATGACCCATTCCATTGCGGACTCCACAGGTCTTGCCATTCATACGCCCGAAGGGGTGATCTTTCATACGGGGGACTTTAAGATCGATTATACGCCCCTTGAGGGTATGCCCATTGATTTTCAGAAGCTGGCGATGCTGGGCGGAAACGGTGTGCTTTTGATGATGGCCGACAGCACCAATGCGGAGCGCAGGGGCTATACCGCCTCGGAACGGACGGTAGGGGAGACCATCGATACGATTTTCAG
Organism: uncultured Clostridia bacterium; assembly: GCA_944386095.1. Taxonomy (GTDB): domain Bacteria; phylum Bacillota; class Clostridia; order Peptostreptococcales; family Anaerovoracaceae; genus CALWZU01. The sequence goes on from CALWZU010000029.1 coordinate 12,596, forward strand.
CGAAGCCCAGGGCCGTATTATCATTGCCACCTTTGCTTCCAACGTCTACCGGATCCAAAGAATCGTGGACGTTGCCGTCAAGTATGGAAAAAGGGTGGCCATCTCCGGCAGGAGCATGGTCAATGTAGTGGCGGTGGCCAGCGAGCTTGGCTATCTGAAGATCCCAAAGGGCGTTCTTGTGGATATTAACAAGCTGAGAAGCGTTAAGGACAATGAAATCGTCATCATCACCACCGGAAGCCAGGGCGAGCCTATGTCGGCTCTGACAAGAATGGCAAATTCCGAACACAAGATCGTTCAGATCAAAAAAGGGGATACGGTTATCTTTTCTTCCAATCCCATCCAGGGAAATGAAAAAACCGTTTCCAATATCGTCAACAAGCTTTTTGAAAAAGGCGCCAACGTCATCAATTCCGTAGTGGCGGATATCCATGTTTCCGGGCATGCCTATCAGGAGGAGCTGAAGCTGATCCATTCCATCATCCGGCCCAGGTTCTTTATGCCTGTTCACGGGGAATACCGCCATCTCCTGGCCCATTCCCACCTGGCGGAAAGCCTGGGCATGAAAAAGGAAAACATCTTTATGATGGAAAACGGCATGGTCCTGGAGCTTGACAGAAAGCATGCCAGCATTCTGCCCAATCCCGTTTCCACCGGCAATATCCTGGTAGACGGGCTTGGGGTAGGCGATGTGGGAAATATCGTTTTGCGGGACCGGAAGCTTTTATCGGAAGGCGGTCTGATCATCGCAGTGGCGGCCATTTCCAAGGCAACGGGAAAGGTTGCCTCGGGGCCTGAAATCATATCCAGAGGCTTTGTGTATGTGAGAGAATCCGAAGACCTGATCGAATCCGCCAGAGCCGCCGTCAAGGCGCGGCTGGACCGCTATGAGGCGGAAGGGGTCAAGGATTGGTCCACCATGAAAAACGGCGTCAGAGACGAACTGAGAGACTTTATTTATAAGCAGACCAAAAGAAGCCCGGTGATCCTGCCGATCTTTATTGAGGTATAAAGGGCAGAAAGGTAAGGCGGGATGCGGTTTTGGCAAGATGATCAAGGGGGTGCGAAATGAAAAACGTATATGATCAGGCTCATGGCTTAGCCAGGGCTCTTCGGGAAAGCGATGAATACAGGCAGTATATGCAGATCAAGCAGGAGGTTTCCAAGATCGATCATCTCAGAGACTCTCTGGCGGATTTCCAGCAAAAGCAGTTTCAGATGCAGACGGCTCATATGACCGGCCAGTCCGTGGATAAAGAGATCATGGAGCAGATCCAGAGACTCTATCAGATTTTGATGACCGATCCCAAGGCCATGGAATATCTTCAGGCGGAAATGCGTTTTTCGCAGATGGTGGCGGACGTTTATAAAATTTTGGGAGAGGTCATTCAAACCGATGGGAAATAGGCAAAAGCAGAGACTGGAACGGGTCAGGGAAGCCATGGCGGCGCTGGAAATCCCGGCTATGCTGGTCTGTAAAAAGGAAAACAAGCTCTACCTTTCGGGCTTTTGTTCTACAAGCTATTATGTGGTGATAACCCAGGGGGAAGGGTTTTTGCTGACGGATTCCCGTTATATCGAAGCGGCCCAAACAAATCCCGCCGGTTTGACGCCGGTGCTTTTAAAAGGGGAAAACACCCTGAGCCGGTTTTTAAAGGATCTGTCTGTTTCATCTCTTGCCGTGGAGGAAGAAGAGGTAAGCGTCGCCTTTTATAAAGCCCTGTCCGAAAAGCTGAGGGGAACGGCTCTTGTAAGCGCCCAGAATATCATAGAGGGCTGCAGGATGATAAAGGACCAGGAGGAAATCGCTCTTTTGCGGCAGGCTGAAGCCATCGGAGATCAGGCCTATTCTCATATCCTTGGCTTTATCAGGGAAGGGGTCAGGGAAAAGGAGCTGGCTTTGGAGCTGGAGCTGTATATGAGAAAAAGGGGCGCCCAGGGTCTTTCCTTTGAAACCATCTGTGCAAGCGGCCCCCGTTCCAGCCTTCCTCACGGTACCGCTACGGACCGCAGGCTGCAAACAGGGGATTTTATCACCTTTGATTTCGGCTGCGTATATGAGGGATATTGCTCTGACATGACAAGAACGGTAGCCCTTGGAGAGGTGTCCCGGGAAATGGAGCAGGTCTATCAGATCGTTTTGGAAGCGCAAAAAGCCGGAATTGAAGCGGTTTGCGGCGGCAAATCCTGCGAGGAAGTTGACAGGGCAGCCAGGGATGTTATAAAATATTATGGCTATGAAGCTGCTTTCGGTCACGGCCTTGGACACGGGGTAGGGCTTGAGATCCATGAAGCGCCGACTCTGAATCCCGCAAGCACAGGAGAGCTGAGGGAAAATATGGCGGTAACCGTTGAGCCGGGGATTTATCTTGCAGGTAAATTCGGAGTGCGGATCGAGGATCTGGTGATTGTGAAGAAAGATGGCTGTGAAATTCTTTCTTCTTCAGATAAAGCTTTAACAATTATAAATGGAGGATGATAGAAATGGTATATGCAAGCGATTTTAGAAAGGGACTGACCTTTGAAATCAACGGAGAGCCCCATGTGATTCTGGATTTTCAGCACGTCAAGCCCGGAAAAGGCGCCGCCTTTGTCAGGACCAAGTACAGAAATATCCTCACCGGCGCTACCAGAGAGGAAGCCTTCAATCCCAATGACAAATTTGAAAACGCTCATATTGAAACCAAGCAGATGCAGTATCTGTATTCTGACGGAGAGCTGTATTATTTCATGGATCAGGATTCCTACGACCAGGTGCCCCTGAATCATGAACAGGTAGAGGACGCTATCAAATATCTGAGAGAAAACGATGTGGCCACCATCAAGTTCTATAAGGGCAACGCCTTCCTGGTAGAAGCCCCCAATTTTGTGGATCTCAAAGTAATTGAAACCGAACCCGGAGTGAAAGGCGACACGGCGACCAACGTAACGAAGGCGGCGACCGTGGAAACCGGCGCTGTGATCCAGGTACCCATTTTTATTGAAGAAGGGGAAATCATCAAGATCGACACAAGAAGCGGCGAATATCTGGGAAGATCCAAGGAAAGCTAAAAAGGAAAGCTAAAATGGAAGAATCCAGGATTAAACGGATCAATGAACTGGCCAGATTATCCCGGGAAAGGGGTTTGACGGAAGAAGAAAAGGCGGAGCAGCATGTTTTGCGCCGGGAATATATCGACGCTATGAAAAACAGCCTCAGGACCCATCTGTCTTCTATCAAAATCGTAGACAAAAATGATGGGAGATAAAACTTCTCTTTGCCGTACGAAGTTTGACAATCTTTTTAAGGCCTGGCCTATAAAATAGACTTGCGAAATACCGTAAGTCTATTTTTTATGGGGAGGCGCTCATGAAACGACTCTACAGCATCAGTCTGCCCCTTGTGGGGATCCTGTTTTTTTCCTTTACCGCCGTTTTGCTGACGGACACCGGGGCAAGGCTGGTTTTGGATGAGCTTCTTTCCGCCCGGGTGGCGGTTTTGGAAAGGGCCTATCAGGGGCAGGCGGATTATGAAACCACGGAAACCCTATTAAGCCGTCTGGAGGCGGATCCTCTTTTGTCTCAGGATCTGGAGGCTTTAAAGGCCTGGAATGAAACGGAATATGACCGGGTATGGGATATGCAGATCCAGTGGTGCAGAAGGCTCAGTGAAAATGATCTGGGCATGGTTTTGCAGGCGAGGATCCGGTGGGATATGGCGGATCTGGAGGGGGAATATACCATCTGGGAGGAGTATCTGTTTCAGGTGGAAAAGAGAGCCCTTCCCCAGGAAGGGCCGCTGCCGGGAGCCGTAACGGGGGGAAAGGAGATTTGGTACCGGCTGACGGAAATGAAGGTGCTGTGAAAAGAGAAAAATAAGAAGAGCGCACGCAGGCTTTTGACTGTCCGGGGGATTCGGGGAGGGACAGGAAGAAAAGCCTGTTTTTGCGCTGCATGAAAAATGCCGCATATGGCCCGTTTCAAAATATTTAAAAATTTTCTTCGAAAAAAAAGGAAATGATCGAAAAAAAGCAAATATAAAGACTAAGTAAAAGCCCGTTGCCCTGCCGGCCCCTGTCCGGAAAATCCATCAGGAAAAAGGGGCGGGGAAGGCGCGGGAAATATGATAAAGGACATCACAGAAAAAACAGGAGCAAGGATTATGATATATGAGCGGAAAAAAGTCGAAGAAGAGGAGGAACGAAGGCTGTCTGCCTACGGGGCTAAAGCTTCCCAATCCAGGGGCAGAAAAATTCCGGAAGAAAAGTGCCGGCTAAGGACAGAATATCAAAAGGACCGGGACAGAATCATTCATTCTTCGGCCCTGCGGCGCTTGATGCATAAAACCCAGGTTTTTATCGCTTCTGAAGAGGAGCATTTTCGAACCAGATTGACCCATACCATGGAGGTTTCCCAAATATCCCGGACCATTTCCAGGGCCCTGGGACTGAACGAAGACCTGACAGAGGCCATCGCTTTGGGGCATGATCTAGGACATACCCCCTACGGCCACAGCGGCGAGCGGTTTTTGAGGGAAATCCATCCGGGAGGCTTCCATCACAACGTTCAGAGCCTTCGGGTGGTGGAGGTGCTGGAAAAAACCAGCAGCGGCAGACCTTTGAACCTGACAGAGGAGGTGCGGGACGGGATCCTGCACCATACGGGAAAACAGCTGCCTTTTACTTTAGAGGGCCAGGTTGTAAAAATCAGCGACCGGATCGCTTATATCAATCACGACATAGACGATGCCCTGCGGGCGGGGGTCATTTCCTTTTCGGATCTGCCAAAGGACTGCATCCGTATTTTAGGAACCACCCACGGAGCCAGGATCAATACCCTTGTGACGGATATGGTGGAAAACAGTCAGGACCGGCCTTTTATCGCTATGAGCCGGGAAAAGCTTGAGGCCATGGACCGCCTTCGGGCTTTTATGTTTGAAAATGTATATCACGCGGAAGCGGTGATCAATCGGGAAGAGATGGAAAAAATACGAAACATCATCTTTTCTCTTTATGAATACTATCTGGCTCATCCGGAAAAGCTGCCGCCGGGGCTTTTTTGTATGATCGATCAATGGGGGCTCCACGAGGTGGTCAAGGATCACATCGCCAGCATGACCGACAGGACGGCCCTCAGAGCGTATGAAGAAATCACCATACCAAGGTTTGGTTTTGAACGGGGATGATAAGAGAGTGAGTACAACAGGCTACAGCGGCGCGGTAGAGGAAATCAAGGCCCGCTGCGATATCGTGGAAGTGGTGGGAAGGCGGGTGGCTCTGAAACGGGCCGGAAGCAATTACAAAGGCCTTTGCCCCTTTCATAATGAAAAGACGCCTTCTTTTATGGTGTCCCAGGAAAAACAGATATTTACCTGTTTTGGCTGCGGTGCAACGGGAGACGTGATCGAATTTGTCAAACGCTCGGAAAATCTGAGTTTTCCGGAAGCGGTGGAAAAGCTGGCGGAAGAGCTTGGCATCAAGCTTCAGCCAAGGCAAGGAAAAAACAGGGAAAAAACCGAACGGCTTTATGAAATTTCCACCCAGTGCGCCCGGCATTTTTACCGTAATCTCAGAAAGGAAGATAATCCGGGACTTCGTTATATGGTAAAGCGGGGTATAGATCCTCAGACGGCCAGAAAATTCGGGATCGGCTACGCCCCCTCCCAGTGGCGGGAGCTGACGGATTTCATGGAGAGCCAGG
>CALWZU010000030.1 GCA_944386095.1 uncultured Clostridia bacterium
TTGTCGTTCTTTTTACATTGGAGCGGATAATTTTATACGTTTTTATTTTTGTGTTTTTGCTCATTGTTTCATAGGAGGTGCGAAACCATTAGTAAAGATGTTCAGATCAGCGATTAAATTCGTGACAAAGAGGTTCGGCTCATCGGCAATGATGGCGAGATGCTGGGCATTATGGGCGTAAAAGAAGCGCAGAGAATGGCGGACGAAAAAAAGCTGGATCTGGTCAAGATTTCGCCCAACGCCAATCCCCCTGTATGCAAGCTGCTGGATTACGGTAAATACCGCTATGAAATGCAGAAAAAGGAAAAAGAGGCAAAGAAAAAACAGAAGGTGACCGAAATCAAGGAAATCCGTCTGAGCCCTTCTATCGAAGGCCATGATCTTCAGGTAAAGGCAAACAACGCGGCCAAATTCCTGAAGGCGGGAGACAAGGTCAAGGTCAGCCTGCGGTTTAAGGGCCGTGAAAAGGATTATACAGACAAAGGGGTCCTGGTCATGAACCGTTTTGCCGAATTTGTGGGAGATGTTTGCGCGGTCGAAAAGAAACCTGAGCTTGAAGGAAGAAATATGACAATGGTTTTAGCACCGAAAAATTAGTTAGGAGAGGAGGGCATTCATATGCCGAAGATGAAATCGCACAGAGGAGCCTGCAAGCGCTTCCGGGTAACCAAATCAGGAAAAATCAAGAGAAACAAGCCATATAAAAGCCATATCCTGACAAAGAAAGACGCCAAAAGAAAAAGAGGCTTAAGAAAGGCGACAGTCCTGAAGACCGCCAACGAAAAGACGATTAAGAACATGATTTTAGGATAAGCTCCGGGAGGTAAGGAAATGGCAAGAGTAAAAAAAGCAGTCAATGCAAAAAAACGGCATAAGAAAATATTAAAGCTGGCAAAGGGCTTTTACGGCGCAAAAAGCAGGGCGTTCAGAGCCGCTAATCCCGCTGTTATGCGTTCTCTCAGAAGCGCCTTTGTAGGAAGAAAATTAAAGAAAAGACAGTACAGACAGCTGTGGATCGCCAGAATCAACGCGGCGGCAAGACTCAACGGTCTTTCCTACAGCAAGCTGATGAACGGCCTGAAAAAGGGCGGCGTAGACATCAACAGAAAGATGCTGGCGGATATGGCGGTCAATGACGCAGCGGCATTTACCGCTTTGGTCAACACGGCGAAGGCCAATTTATAGTCCGGCATTCTAATACAGCCGGCCCCGGATGGCCGAAAAATCGAAAAAGAACAGCGCTTTCAGAAAAGCTTCATGATCTGGAGGCGTTTTCTTTTTTCCTGCTTTTTACAAATACTTGTCCTTTTTTTGATAGACGGATTTCAAGAGGCGGCTTACAATCGTTACAGAAAAGGTCGCCGGAGGCTTTGAACGGATCCTGGGGATCTTTTCGAGCCAACCATCTTTTTCATAATACTGAAATTCTCCCCGAAAGCGCCTTAGCAGATGCCAAGGCGTTTTCCCGTTTTTTGCTTTTGAAACCACCGGGATTTTTTAAAGGCAGGGAAGGCGCAAGAGCAGGATTTATCCCCGGAGAAAAATCCCCGTTCCAAACCGGTTCCGACAAAATTTACCTGCCGAAAAGAGTATGATGAAGGAAAAGAGGAGCGCTTATGGAAATCTACGGGGAATATTTTTTTTTGGAAAACTGGATCGCCAATGCCATCATTATATGGCTGGTGGCGAGAATCTGGAAGAAGCCTCTTGGCAGAGCCAGGCTTTTGGCAGCGGCGGCTTTGTCGGCCCTTTACGCCTTTGGGATATTTTCCCCCAAAATGGCGCTTTTATATCATCCCGCCGTCAAGCTGCTGTTTTCATGGGCGCTGATGCGGTTTACCTTTGGAAGGACGAGCCTCTTGGCAGGGGCGAAGCTGGTGCTGACCTTTTACGGAGCCGGTTTTCTGCTGGGAGGCGCCGTGGCGGCCTTTTTGTATTTTACCTCTACGGCAGGGACCGTTTCCTCAGGCGCTTTTTATTTTGACAAGCTTACCTACGCTTCCCTATTGGCCGCTTTGGGCGGGAGCCTGTGCCTGCTTCGGGCTTTGCTGGGGATTTTTTCTCAAAGGCGGGAAAGAAACCGGCTGATCTGCCCGGTAAAGCTGCAGGCGGGGGGAAGGCAAAAGCCTTTGGTGGGACTGGTGGATACAGGCAATTTTTTGCGGGAGCCGGTTACAGGTCTGCCGGTAGTGGTGGGACAGGCGGAAGCGGTGAGGGAGTTTTTTCCTTTAGAGGAGGGAGCGGAAAAGACTTTTAGAAGGGAAGCGGAAGGGAAAAAGGCGCCTGATGAAAGAAAAAGGCAGAGTCTTTACGTGATACCCTATGCTACCGTAGGAACCAGGGCAGGCGCCATGCTGGGGATCCGGGCGCAGCTGGAGGGACCGGGGGGATGGAGGGAGTGCGTCCTGGCTTTATGCGGGGAAAGCCTTTCCCAGGAAGAGGACTGTCAGCTGATCCTGCCCCGGGAGCTGGCGGAGGTGCCTGAGGAGGAAAGGGGATAAATGAGATAAAAGGAGGAATGGCAAGTGGGAGAACATGACAGCGGCAAGCCGTGGCGCCAGGCGGCTCAAGGAGGCGTACCGGCGGTTTTGGCTTCGAAGGAAAAGGTGGAAGAAGGCCCAGAGGAGGGATGGGAAATAAAAGGAAAGAAAAGAAGGGAAATCAGCCTGCTGTGGCAGGGGCTTTGCCGGTTTTTTCAGAGGCGCTGCCAAAGAGTCCGGCTTCGTCTGGAGAGGGTGCGTTCCTTCTGGCTGGCAAGGAAAATGCGCCACAAGCACATTTTTTATATCGGCGGAGCGGACGTGCTTCCCGCGCCCCTGTCGGCGGAGGAGGAAAAGGATTACGTGGCAAGGCTGGAGCAGGGAGACCAGCAGGCCAAGAGCGTACTGATCGAGCGCAATCTCAGATTGGTGGTATACATCGCCAGAAAATTTGAAAACGCCGGCGTGAATGTGGAGGATCTGATCTCCATTGGAAGCATCGGCCTGATCAAGGCGGTCAATACCTTTGATCCCGGGAAAAACATCAAACTGGCTACCTATGCTTCCCGATGCATTGAAAATGAGATCCTGATGTTTCTCAGGCGCAACCAGAAAACCCGGGGGGACGTGTCCTTTGACGAGCCTTTGAATGTGGATATGGATGGAAACGAGCTTTTACTGTCGGATATTCTGGGAACAGAGCATGATGTGGTTTACAGCGGTCTTGAGGAGGAAATCAACAAAAAGCTGCTGATGCAGGCCATGAGCCGGCTTACCCAAAGAGAACGGCAGATCGTGGAAATGCGCTTCGGGCTTGGAGGAGAGGAGGAAATGACCCAAAAGGAGGTGGCGGATGTTTTGGGGATATCTCAGTCCTACATATCCAGACTGGAAAAAAAGATCATGGGAAAACTGCAAAGAGAAATCCGCAGGCTGGTTTGAAAGGAAAAGGGCATGGGAAAACCGGGAGATCATCGTGAACCGTGAAGGGAAGCCCTTCTGAAAAGAGGGCCCTTTGATTGAAAGGGAAAAAGGAACATGGTATAATCATCCTGTCATATGAAAATACCGGCAGAAAAGGCCCCTCAGGCCCTGTCCGGCCCAGGAGGTCATATATGCAGCCCTTAGATGTAGACGAAAAGAACAACCAGAATCCCGCTTTCGGGTTTGAAACCGGCCCTATCAGGCCCCCCAGCGAAGCGGCCAGCCTGTTGCTGCGGGTTACCAGAAACTGTCCCTGGAACAGATGCAAATTCTGCGGGGTCTATAAGGGGAGCCGCTTTAGTGTGCGCAGCGTAGAAGAGGTAAAGGCCGACATAGACGCAATGGCCCATTACAGGGATCTGCTTTTTTCCTGCATGGGAAAGGACGGAAAGCCTGACCGTAAGGCCATGCTCAGGACCATTCAGCAGGCCGACGAATTGACCAGGGAACAGATGTATCAGCTTCTGAACTGGATCCTGAACGGAAAGGGAGAATCGGTTTTTTTGCAGGACGCCAATTCCATCGTTTTGAAGCCGGAAAGGCTGGCGGAAATACTGCGGTATCTGAGAAAGGTTTTCCCGGGTATCAAGCGGGTCACCTCTTACGGAAGAGCGGACACCCTTGCCCGTTTGTCTGTGGAGGATCTGCGGCTTTTACGTCAGGCGGGACTTGACCGGATCCATTCGGGCTATGAATCCGGCTCGGATCAGGTGCTGGAAAGGATCGGAAAGGGCTGCAGCAAGCAGCAGGAGATCGAAGGGGGCCTGAAGACGAAGGAAGCGGGGCTGGAGCTTTCCCTGTATTTTATGCCGGGGGTGGGCGGAAAGGCCCTTTCAGAGGAAAATGCCCGGGAAAGCGCCGATGTAATCAACCGGGTGGATCCGGATTTTGTCAGGATCCGTACCTTTGTGGCAAAGCCCGGTACGGAATTGGGCAGCCAGGTGGAAAGCGGCCAGATGGCGCCCTGTACGGATCAGGAAAAGGCGGCGGAGCTCAGGCTGATGCTGGAGCAGATCCATGGCTGCCGGGGCGTCCTGGTCAGCGATCATATCGTGAACCTTCTGGAATCGGTAAACGGCAGTCTGGCGCAGGATCGGGAATGGATGATCGGCCAGATCCAACGCTTTGAAAATATGAGCTTTGATGAGAAAAGGGAATTTCAGCTGGCCAGACGGATGGGCCTTGTGAGAAGGCCGGAGGATGTGAAAAGGCTTTCGCCCCAGGTGAGAAAGGAAATCCACCTGCTTATGCAAAAAACCCAGGAGAGCGATCAGTGGGAAAGGCTGATGAATTATTTTTTGCAGCAATACATTTAGCCCGGAAAAGGTCAGTGCCGGGAAAGAAGGAGAAGGAGAAGCGGTGCATATCAGAGATTTGTTGGAGAGTAAATACGTAAAATGGGGCCTTACAGCCACCTGTGTGATTCTTTTGGCTGTAGTGGTGTATTTTTTCATACTCAGGGCGGGCGCCGTCTCCGAGGGCATCCGCATTCTCATCGGGATCCTGACGCCGTTTTTCTATGGCTTTGTGATGGCCTATCTCCTGCGGCCGGTGTTTAACAAAGTACAAAGAGAAATCTATACAAGGGCAAGGCCTTCCATGAAAAAAGAGCTTTCCGCCCAGAGACTGTCAAAGGCTATGGCGGCAACCGCCTCTATCGCCCTGCTGCTGTTTCTTTTGGTGGGAACCCTGAGCGTGGTCCTGCCTCAGCTTGTGAGCAGCATCTATACCATAATCGTCCGGGCGCCGGCTACCTTCAATGATCTTTATCACTGGATGGATGATCTGCCCTTCCTGTCGCAGGAAATCAAAACGATCATGGAGGCGGGAGTGGAGCATTTTGAAAACACGGCTCTGGATTGGGTCAAGGAAACGATCCTTCCCAATATGAGCGAAATCGTCACGGAGGTTTCTACCGGGGTGATCGAGGCGGTCAGCGTGGTGATGAATTTTATTATCGGCATCATCATCTGTGTTTATATCCTGTACAGCAAGGTGCGCTTCAGCGCTCAGGCAAAAAAAGCTGTATACGCTTTTTGTTCAAAGGAAACCGCCAACGACATCCTGGATGCTTTCCGGTTTGTGGATAAGGTTTTCAACGGTTATGTAGTGGGAAAAATCATCGATTCTTTCGTGGTGGGGTTGGTATGCTTTGGCGTGATGATGCTTTTCAGCTGGCCTTATGCCACCCTGATCAGCGTTCTGGTAGGGGTGACCAATATCATTCCCTTCTTCGGCCCTTTTATCGGAGCGATCCCCTCTGCGATCCTGATTTTTACGGTCAATCCCATGCAGGCGCTGTATTTTATCATATTCATTTTGATTTTGCAGCAGGTGGAGGGAAACATCATCGCTCCCAAAATCCTGGGAGACTCCACCGGCCTTTCCAGTTTCTGGGTCATGTTTGCCATCCTGATCGGCGGCGGTCTGTTCGGCTTTGGAGGCATGGTGATCGGCGTTCCGATTTTTGCGGTATTTTACGCCTTTGTCAGCAGCTGGATCCGAAAACGCCTTGCCCAGAGAGATCTGCCTCCGGAAACGGAGGCCTATGAGCATTTGTATCATATCGATCCCCAGAGCGAGGCTTTTATTACCCTTCAGCAGCAAAAGGAAAAGGAGGAGGAGGAAAGGGCCCGGCAGCAGGGAGATCAGCCTCCAAAAAAGAAGAGGCGGCTGTTGAAGCGGTTTTAGGAAAAACAGGCTCTGTCCCGAAACAGGCGGGCAAAGTCTGAAAGGGAAAGGCAGGCAAAAGGGAGTGAAAGCCCCGGGCTTTCCTGGCATGAAAAATCGAAGGAGCAGGAAGGAGCGAAAGCTCCTTCTGTTATTTTTTGCGGATTTTTGCCGGGTATGAAAGGCTATGGAAAAGGACACACTTTATGTAAATCAATGAAAAAGCGGAGGCTTTGACATGAGGATGAATAAAGTGGAGATCTGCGGCGTGAATACCGCAAGACTGCCGGTTTTGAAAGAAGCGGAAATGAATGAGCTGATGAAAAGGATCAAGGCGGGGGACAAGGAAGCCAGAACGGCTTTTATCAACGGAAATCTCAGGCTGGTGCTCAGCGTGGTGCAGCGCTTTTCCAACCGGGGAGAGCATCCCGACGATCTGTTTCAGATCGGCTGCGTAGGGCTGATCAAGGCGTTGGATCATTTTGATATGAGTCATGGGGTCAAATTTTCCACCTATGCGGTGCCCATGATTATCGGGGAGATCCGCCGGTATCTGAGAGATAACAACTGTATCCGGGTAAGCCGCTCTCTGCGGGATACCGCTTATAAAGCCCTGCAGGCAAAGGAAAGGCTTGTGAGGAAAAACCTCAGAGAGCCGACCATTGGAGAAATCGCCGGGGAAATGTGCCTGGAGCCTCAGGAGGTGGTTTTGGCCATGGAGGCGATCCAGGATCCGGTTTCTCTGTTTGAGACGGTGTTTCATGATAACGAGGACGCGGTATATGTCATGGATCAGGTAAAGGATACCAAGCAGACGGAGGAACGGTGGACGGAGCGTATTGCTTTGTCAGATGCCATGAAAAAGCTGGGAGAAAGGGAAAAGCATATCCTGACCATGCGCTTTTTTGAGGGAAAGACCCAGATGGAGGTGGCAAAGGAAATCGGGATCAGCCAGGCGCAGGTCAGCAGGCTGGAAAAAAACGCACTTTCCACCATGCGAAAGCTGATGTGAAAAGGCCCGTTCCTTTTCTTTCTCCAGGACTTTGCTTTTTCCGGCTTTTCCTGACCGGAGAGCCTGCTTTTCGCATAGGACGGGCTTTTGCCACATACATCAGCATAAGAAGGAAAAGCAGGGGAGGGATAAGGATGATCAGTACGCAGCAGCTTCGGGAAAAAGAAGTGATCAGCATCACCGATGGAAGGAGCCTTGGCTACATCAGCGACGTGGAGATCGATCTTTCCAGGGGCAGAGTGGAGGCCCTTGTGGTTCCCGGCCGGAGGGGATTTTGGGGCGTGTTTTCCCAGTCGGAGGAGTATGTGATACCCTGGAAAAACATTCACAAAATCGGAGAGGATGTGATTTTGGCAAAGCTCAGAGAGGAACCCGGCCCCGGACTTTATGAGAGGCAAAAGGGCAGGTGGAGCTGGACAGAGGAAGAGAGGGAAACAGAGGAAGAAAAAGGAGAGGAAGAAAAAGAGGAAAGACAGGCGGAAGGGGAGGGAAAAAAAGAAGAGCCCGGCGGAGCGCCGGGCGGGGAAGGCCTTGCGTAAGAGGCCGCATATGAAACCGGAGCTTGCGCCGGTTTTTTCTTAAAAGAGATTTTTTATGATATCAAGGCCCGCTATGATGGTGCCGGCAGAGCTGCCCAGATTTGCCATGACAACAATGAGCAGCGTACGCAGAAAACGGTTGCGAAGAAAGCCCTTCAGGCTGAAAATGTCTTCTGAAATGCGGTTTACATCCTGAACGGTTGGCTTTCGGATATGAGCCTCCATAAGCCCCGCAAACCATCCGCAGGCCAGAAGGGGATTCAGGGAGGTGATGGGCGCGCTGACAAAGGCTGTCAGGATGCTCAGGGGATGGCCAAAGCACACGGCCGTGCAGATGGCTGCCAGGGAGCCGTTCCACAGGATCCAGCTTTTAATCTGATCAAGGCCGATGTCCGCTCCGATGTAGAATCCGTAGGCGATCAGCAGAAGGATCAGAATAGGGATCAGCCAGCCTATTGCTTTGAACCATTTGCTGCCCGCCGGGACTGTGGTGATTTCTTCCATGTCCTGCTGTCGGTAGATTTCCTCTTTGACGCCGGGCACATGAGCCGCCCCCAAAACGGCTACGATTTTTTTACCGGGGGCGTTTTTGATTTTATAGGCCAGGTGCTGATCCCGTTCGTGGATCAGGACCTGGGAGATGGCGGGGAATTCCTTTTTCATATCGGTCATCATGGATTCCAGCATGTCTTTTTTCAAAAGCTCCGCCAGCTGCTGGTCGGTAAGCTCTTCTCCGTCATCCAGAGAAAAAACCAGCTGGTAAAGAAGCTTTGCTTTTTCCCACAGATTCAGCTTTCTCCAGATGCGCAGAAAGGTGGTCTGAAGGCTTCTGTCCGCAAGCACAAGCTGGGCGCCTGTCTCCTGGGCGCAGCGGATCCCCGTATTCATTTCCTGACCTACGTTGGTGTCAAGCTGCTTGGCGATTTTTTTCTGATAAGAGCTCAGCGCCAGATTGGCCAGAAGAAAGCCCACTTTTTTTGATTTGATGACCTGGACGATATCCGTTTCTTCCCAGGCTTTGGGATTTTGCATGTTCTGATAGCGCTCCTGGTCCAGCTCGATGCATACGCTGTCGGGCCGTTCCTGGCGGATGAGCGCTTCCACAAGGGCGGCGCTTTCCTTGGAAACGTGGGCGGTCCCCACCAGGAGGATTTCTTTTCCCTGATATTGCAAGGCGGTGACCTGCTCTGACTGTACAGGCTGCTCTTGCTTGTGTTGTTCTTGTTCCATAGGACACTCCTTATATTCGCTTGCAAGCTGAATCGTATCTGTTTTTGCCTCTGATGTCAAGTTAAAAAAAGGTGAACAAAAGGCGGAAAGCCTTGCGTTGCAATCGCAACGGGGATTTGTTACAATGAAGCAAGAAAAAGGAAGGAGGCTTTAGCATGCAAAAGGATCAATCGCAAAGCGCCAAGGCCGACGGGGGAAAGCCCCGGATTTCTCTGGTACCGATGCAGATTTTATGGGATGTGGCGGAAATACGGGAATACGGTACGAAAAAATACAAGGATCCGGATAACTGGAAGCGGGTGGAAATGCAGCGTTATGTGGACGCCCTTTTGCGTCATACCCTGGCTTTTGTGGAGGATCCGGAAAGCCTGGATGAAGAAAGCGGACTGGCCCATTATAAGCATATGGCCTG
>CALWZU010000031.1 GCA_944386095.1 uncultured Clostridia bacterium
AAAGGATCTTGGCCATATCGGTGATTGTGGGGGTGATTTTATCAAGAGAATTATTGGCGGATTCCGCCTTGGCGATCTGAAAGCCTCCAACGCCCAGAGCGGGAAGAATGGCTATGGCGATGGTCAAAACCCCCAATCCGCCGATCCAGTGCGTGGTGCCCCTCCAGAAATTGATGGAAACCGGGAGGGATTCCACATCGGCGATGGCAGACCCCCCTGTGGTGGTAATGCCGGAGGTGGCTTCATAAATGGCTGTGGGGATATCCGGCACCGCTCCCGAGAAAATAAGAGGGAGAGTGCTGACAAGGGAAGAAAGGATCCAGGTCAGGGTCACGATCAAAAAGCCTTCCCTGACGTGCAGAGCGTGGCTTTTCGCTTTGAACTGCCGGATGGTGATCCCTGCAAGGGTCAAAAGGAAAATAACCAGCAGAAAAGCGGAAACGGCTGCCATTTCATTATAGATAAGCCCCACTACGGCGGAGGGGGCCATGCTTACGGCCAGGATCAGAAGGATCAGGCCGATGGTGCGAAAAACAAGCGGATAATTCATACCCTGAAAACT
Organism: uncultured Clostridia bacterium; assembly: GCA_944386095.1. Classification (GTDB taxonomy): domain Bacteria; phylum Bacillota; class Clostridia; order Peptostreptococcales; family Anaerovoracaceae; genus CALWZU01. The sequence goes on from CALWZU010000031.1 coordinate 563, forward strand.
CCTTTGTCGGTGCTGCGGCGTTTTGAAAGCCCTTTTGCCGGCGGGCGGCTATAATCGGAAAACCGGATGCCGCCGCCGCTGGAGAAGCCGCTCCAGAGCGGAGGTGTCGGAAAATTTACAGAAAATAGTGACCTTGTCTCCTTCCTGGATTTCGGTGCGGCCATCGGGAATGATGGATTTGCCATCCCGCAGGATCAAAGCGATCAGTACGCCGTCGGGGATGCTGAGCTGATACAGCGGGGTTCCGGTCAGGCGCATATTTTTATTGGCGATGACCTCCACGATTTCCGCCTGTCCCTGAAGAAACAGAGAGGCGGAAACAAGCCCTGAACCCTGGATGATTCGCAGGATATAGCTGGCGGTAATGTCCAGGGTGTTAAGGGTGGCGTTGATGCCCAGCTTTTCCGTCAGCTCGCTGTAGCTTTTCTTGCTGACCTTTGCCACCACCTCGGGGACGCCGTACTGCTTGGCGGTCAGGGCCAGCAGGAGATTGTCCTCATCATAGCCGGTGGCGGTTACGAAGGCGTCCATTCCGGAAATGTTTTCGTCCTCCAGCAGGGCCGTATCGGTAGCGTCTCCGTGGAGAACCAGTACGTCGGGAAGGTGTTCGGCCAGATATTCGCAGCGTTCCCTGTTTTTTTCCACCACCTTGACGGAAATATCCGCCTCGCTCAGAAGCTGGGACAGATAGTAACCGGTTTTGCCGCCGCCCATGATCATAACCTTTTTGATTCCCTGAGAAGGGCTGTTGTCGGCCACCTGGCCGGACAGCCGGGTGATCTGTTCCCGCTTTCCAAGGACGTAAAGGGTGTCTCCCTCCAGGATTTTCACATGGCTTTTGGGAATGATGATATTGCCGTTTCGGGAAATGGCTACGATCAGCATTCCTTCCAGCACCTCTTTGGTGTTCAGAATCATTTCATTGACAAGCTGGGGAATGGAATCGGCCTTGATTTCCAGCATACCTACGGAAGGCCCTGTAAAAAATTCGTTGCAGTCCTTATACCGGTTGACCAGATAACGGAAAATCTCATAGGAAATCAGCCGGTCCGGATTGATCATGGCGTCGATGCCAAGGGAAGCCTTTAAAAACTCAAACTGCTCCACATATTCCGGATCCCTGACCCGGGCGATCACCTTCTTGCAGCCCATTTTTTTTACAAGAGAGGTGATCAGAAGATTTTTTTCGTCGTTGTCTGTCAGAGCGATCAGGTAATCGTAGTTTTTAATACCCAGTTCCTCGTAAAACTCCAGCTGGAGGCCGTTGGCGGAAAGTCCCATGATATCCATTTGATTGGAGGCCTTTTGAATGACTTCGGAATTGATATCGATAAGGGTGATCTCGTTTTCGCCGCTGCTGAGGGATTCCGCGATTTTGATCCCCAGCTTGCCGGCTCCGACAACTGCAATTTTCATTGATATTCATACCTTTCAAAAAGAAAAAATATTAATTTTCCGTGACAAAATTACAACGATTATTCTACCACTTATCGGTGAATTATCAAGAGAGAAATCAAAAAAACAATGAGATTTACGGAATGTTGAGAAAAAATTTATCCTCCGTGAGAAAAAGAGGGAAAAACAGGTATAGACATAAAAGTAAAAAAATGGTATACATGAGTAAAAGATGGAAAAATATGTAAGCTTTGCCGGGGTGTTCAAAAAACGCTTTTTGAAGAAGGAGGAAAAATGGTAGCCATAGTGATAAGCGGGATTCCTTTTGGAATGGGAGGAGAGATTTTGCATGTAGAAGTAGATGTGGGAAAGGGGCTTCCCTCCTTTTCCGTCGTAGGTCTTCCGGCCGCCGCCGTGCAGGAGGCCAGGGCCCGGGTTCGACCGGCTCTTGTCAATGGGGGCTTTGATTTTCCTCCCAGGCGCATCACGGTCAACCTTTCGCCGGCGGATATCCGAAAGGAAGGGACGCATCTGGATCTGCCCATCGCCGTGGGGATCCTTGCCGCGGCCCGGGAAGATCTGCCTATGGCCCTTAAGGATATCGCTTTGGTGGGAGAGCTGTCCCTGGACGGTCAGCTAAAGCCGGTGGAGGGGATATTGTCTCTTGCGGCCGGTCTGCGGGAAAAGGGTATCGCAAAAATACTCCTGCCGGAGGAGAATGCGGCTCAGGCCGCCCTGGTGGAAGGGCTGGAATGTTATCCGGCAAAAAATCTGACCCAGGCCGTCCATTTTCTTATGGGCCGGTGCAGGATATCCCCTTTGGCAGGGGAAGGAAAAGAAAAAGAGAGGTTTAGGGCGCCTGCCTTTGATTTTTCCATGATCAACGGCCAGAAAGAAGCCATAAGGCTTTTGACCATTGCCGCCGCCGGCTTTCACTCCTTTTTGCTCACCGGCCCTCCCGGCAGCGGGAAAAGCCTTTTGATCCGATGCCTGCCCTCCATTTTGCCCGATCTGACTTTTTCCCAACAGCAGGAGGTAGGCAATCTTTACAGCCTTGCGGGAATGAGCAGGGAAAGAGAGCCTTTTTCTAAAAGACCTCCCTTTCGAAGCCCCCATCACACCTGCTCTGCCACCGCTCTGGTCGGAGGAGGCGCAAGGCCCAGGCCGGGGGAAGTATCCCTTGCTCACAGGGGGGTGTTGTTTTTGGACGAGGCCCCGGAATTTCAAAGATCTGCGATAGAAGCCCTGCGCCAACCGGTGGAAGAGGGGCGGGTTACCATCGCCAGAGAAAAAGCCACCCTGACCTTTCCCTGCCGCTTTCTTCTGGCAGCCGCCAGGAATCCCTGCCCCTGCGGCATGCTGGGGCAGCCGGGAGACGTTTGCCGGTGTACGGCCTCGCAGATCAGGCGTTACCGGGAAAGGCTTTCCAGGGCCATAACAGACCGGATCGATTTGTTTTTGGATGTGGATACGGATAGAAGGGCTTTTCTTCTTCCGGCGGAAAAGGAGAAAGAGCAGGAAGAAAAACGGATCCGGTCGGCGGATCTTCGGGTATTGGTGGAAGAGGCCAGAGGACGGCAGAAGGAGCGATATAAAAGGGAGGGGCTGTATAACGGATTTCTTATGCCGGAGGAGGTGGAGGCTTTTTGCCGGCCGGAGCCGGGCGCCAGAGACCTTTTGCTCCAGGCGGCAAAGACCTTTTCCATGAGCGGAAGAGCCATTCACCGGCTTATGAAGGTGGCAAGGACAATCGCCGATCTGCAGGGCAGGGAGCTGACGGAGGAGGCCCATGTGGCGGAGGCTTTGCAGTACAGGGAAAGGCGGCAGGAGGAATAGGGGAAACATGACAGAAAAAAAGGAGACTTTCATAAAAGAGATCGGGCCCTATGAAATGTGGCTTTCCGATCATGGAGGACGATATATCCGAAGGATTCTTTCTCTGATGAAAAGGGAAGAAATGGATCCCAAAGGGCTGTTTCACAGCGGTTTCTTTCCCGGATGGAAAAGGGAGCTGAAAACATACGAAAAGGCCTTCGAGGATATGAAACGGCTGGGAATTGGCGCAGTGGGCCTTTGGGAAGAGGCTTACCCGGCCTTGCTGCGGGAAATATATGACCCGCCCTTTCTTCTTTATTACAGAGGAAAGCTGATAGAAAAGGAAGAAATCTGTTTTGGGATAGTAGGCACCAGAAGGGCGACGGATTACGGGAAATGGGCGGCCCGGCGGCTGGGAGAGCTGCTGGGAGGAAACGGGATAAATGTGGTCAGCGGGATGGCCTTCGGTATCGACGCCCAGGCTCACAGGGGCGCTCTTGAGGCCGGAGGCAGAACCACCGCTGTACTGGGAAGCGGGCCGGGACTTCTGACGCCTGCGGCTAACCGGAGCCTGGGAGAGAGGATACTGGAATCAGGCGGGTGTGTCCTGTCGGAATGTTTACCCTTGGCGCCGGGGCTGGCCTATCATTATCCCCGCCGTAACCGGATCATCAGCGGTCTTTGCCGGGGCGTGGCGGTGGTGGAGGCCGGAGACAGAAGCGGCGCCGCTATAACGGCGGATATGGCTCTTGAACAGGGAAGGGACGTATACGCCCTCCCGGGCAATATTACAAGTCCGGTAAGCCTGGGAACCAACCGCCTGATAAAAGAGGGCGCAACGCCCCTTGTTTCCTTGGATTCGGTTTTATGGGAGGGGGCGCCGGAAGCAGCAAAAGGGGCTTTTGAAAAGAAAAAGGAAAGGGAAATAAAAGGGCTGAGCCGGGAGGAGGGCATGGTTTATGCCGCTTTAGAAGGACAGGGCGCCGATACGGCGCAAAAGCTTTCCCTGCTTACCGGCTTTCCTCTTTCCCGGATCCAGCAAATTCTGACGGTACTGGAGCTGAAGGGAATGGTTTTGAAAAATCGTAATAAAATAATCATTGCAAAATAAAATCCCAGGCCCTATAATAGTCAATCAGAAGAATAAGAAAAACGCATATAATAAGGAAAGAAGGTGCCCGGCGCCTGTTTGGAGCGCCAGGCATGAGGAGCTATCCCATGAAGGAAAACAAAACATTGGTAATCGTTGAGTCTCCCGCCAAGGCTAAATCCATCGGAAAGTTTCTTGGGGGTAAATATAAAGTGGTCGCTTCGGTGGGGCATATCCGGGATCTGCCCAAAAGCAAGCTGGGGATCGATCTGGAAAACAATTACGAGCCAAAATATATCACGATCAAGGGGAAGGGGGATATCGTCAAAACCCTGAAAAGGGAAGCGAAATCCGCCAAAAAGGTTCTCCTTGCCACCGACCCTGACCGGGAGGGGGAGGCCATATCCTGGCATCTGGCCCATATCCTTGGCATCGATGAAAAGGAGCCCTGCCGGATCGAATTCAATGAAATCACAAAGGACGCCATCAAAACGGCGGCCAAGCATCCAAGGGCCATCAACCTGGATCTTGTGAACGCCCAGCAGGCAAGAAGGGTTTTGGACCGGCTGGTGGGATACCAGATCAGCCCTCTCTTATGGAGAAAGATCAAATGGGGACTGTCTGCGGGCCGGGTCCAGTCGGCGGCCCTGAAGATCCTTTGCGACAGAGAAAAAGCCATTCGGGATTTTATCCCGCAGGAATACTGGACCATCACAGTGGCCTTCCAGGGCCAGACCAAGGCGGACCGCTTTACCGCAAGACTGACGGAACAGGGCGGGAAAAAAATGGAAATCCGCCATGAAAAGGAAGCAAAGGAAATTACCGCCAAACTGGAACAGGGCAGCTATCTTGTGAAATCCACTGATAAGAGGCAAAGAACAAGAAAGCCTCTGCCTCCTTTTACCACCAGCACCCTGCAGCAGGACGCTTCCGCCAAGCTGGGCTTTTTTACCAAAAGAACCATGTTCACCGCCCAGCAGCTTTACGAAGGGGTCGACATCAAGGGCGAGGGCACGGTGGGCCTGGTATCCTATATCAGAACCGACTCGGTGCGTATTTCCCAGGAAGCCAGGGAAATGGCCAGGGACTTTATTACGGAGCGCTTTGGAAAGCAGTACTATAAAGACAATGCGTATGCCAATAAGAAAAAGGATGTGCAGGATGCCCATGAAGCCATCCGGCCCACCTCTGTCACCAGAACGCCCGAGGATGTTAAAGATTCTTTAACAAAGGATCAGTATCATTTGTATAAGCTGATCTGGAACCGGTTTGTGGCAAGCCAGATGGCCTATGCGAAGTTCGATGTGATGAATATTCTGATAGAAAACGGAGACTACCTTCTTTCCGCCACAGGATCAAAGCTGCGCTTTGACGGGTTCCTTAGGGTCTATGATCCCAGGGAGGAGGGAGAGGTCAGCCTGCCGGAGCTTGCCCCGGGGCAGAGCCTTTCCGCCCAGGAAGTCTTGCCTGAGCAGCATTTCACCCAGCCGCCTTCCCGGTTCACCGAGGCTTCTCTGGTAAAGGATCTGGAGGAAAAGGACATTGGAAGGCCCAGTACCTATTCGCCTATCATCGCCACCCTTTTGGAGCGAAAATATGTCAAGCGTGAAAAAAAGGCGCTGATTCCCACCGATTTAGGCTTTGTGGTCAACGATGTGATGGAGACCTATTTTACCCATATCGTGGACGCGGGCTTTACAGCGGGCATGGAAGACAAACTGGACGAGGTGGAAAGCGCCGGGACAGACTGGAAAGCCGTGGTAGGGGATTTTTACGGCGTCCTGAAGGATGAGCTTGAGGTGGCGGATCAAAAAATCGAGAAGGTCAAGGTGGAAGACGAGCCTACCGGAGAGTTCTGCGAGATATGCGGAAAGCCGATGGTCATCAAGCATGGCCGTTACGGAGAGTTTATCGCCTGCAGCGGCTATCCGGAATGTAAAAATACCAAACCCGTGGTAACGAAAATAGACGTGAAATGTCCCCAGTGCGGCAAGGATCTGGTGGTGCGAAAATCCAAAAGAGGAAGGGTGTTTTACGGATGCAGCGGCTATCCCCAGTGCCATTTTATCCTCTGGAATAAACCCATCAATCGAACCTGCCCTTTGTGCGGGTCCCTTCTGGTGGAAAAAAATCTTAAATCCGCGAAATACGCCTGTTCCAATCCGGCGTGCAGCTATAAAGAAACAGAAGAACAAGAAATAAAGCAATAAAGGAGGTCAAGAGGACTATGGGAAGCGAGTTTCGGGCAACGACCATCTGCGCCGTCAGAAGAAGCCGGGAAGATGTATGCATCGGCGGAGACGGCCAGGTGACCTTCGGAGAGACCACCGTGATGAAGCATAAAGCGAAAAAAATCCGAAAAATCTATGACGGAACGGTTTTGACCGGATTTGCCGGTTCGGTGGCGGACGCCTTTACCCTGACGGAAAAATTCGAAAAAAAGCTGGAAGAGCACGGAGGCAATTTGAAACGGGCGGCGGTCGCGCTGGCCCAGATGTGGCGCTCCGATAACGCCCTGCGAAAGCTGGATGCCCTGATGCTGGCGGCGGATCGGGAGGAGATCCTTCTGATTTCCGGAAACGGGGAAGTGATCGAGCCCGACGGTTCTTTTATCGCCATCGGCTCCGGCGGCAATTTTGCCTATGCGGCGGCGAAGGCCCTTTTTGAAAACACGGATCTTGGGGCGGAGGAAATCGTGAAAAAATCCCTGGCCATCGCCTCATCCATATGCGTCTACACCAACGACAATATTTCGGTGGAAAGACTTTAGGAGGTGAGGGTAATGAATCAGATGACGCCCAAAGAAATCGTAAGGGAGCTGGATAAATATATCATCGGCCAGGAAAAGGCCAAAAAGTCCGTGGCTATCGCCCTTCGCAACCGATACAGAAGAAGCCTTCTGCCGGAGGATATCCGGGAAGAGATCACGCCTAAAAATATTTTGATGATGGGGCCTACGGGCTGCGGTAAGACCGAAATCGCAAGACGGCTGGCCAAGCTGGTAGACGCGCCCTTTATCAAGGTGGAGGCCACTAAATTTACGGAAGTGGGCTATGTGGGAAGAGACGTGGATTCCATGGTCCGGGATCTGGCGGAGGCCTCAGTGCGGCTGACAAAGCAAAAGCGCCTTCAGGAAAAGTATTCTATCGCAGAAACCATCGCCCAGGAAAAAATCCTGGATGCGATCATCCCGCCGAAAAAAAAGGCGGGGCCGCAAAGCACCCTGAAAGGGCCCTTTGACTTTTTTATGGGAGGGATGAACGCCCAGCAAAGCCAGTCTCAAAGCCAAAGCTCCGGGGAAAGTGAAAAAGAACAGACAGACGGAGAGCTTGCCAGAGAGCAGGTGCGCCAGCAGCTGGAACAGGGACTTTTGGAAGATCAGCTGATCGAAATCGAGGTAAATGAAAACCCCAATATGAATATGCTGGATGTGGGCGGAAATGAATCCATGAGCATCAGCATCGGAAATATTTTCGGAGATATGCTGCCTCAAAGAAAAAAGAAAAAGAAAGTGTATGTAAAAGACGCCAGAAAAATCCTCAAGGAGCAGGAAGCCCAAAATCTGATCGATATGGACCAGGTTACGGCGGAAGCCATTGAAAATGCGGAGCAAAATGGTATAATATTCATTGATGAAATAGACAAAATCGCCTCCTCCGGCTATAAAGGAGGGGCGGATGTATCCCGGGAAGGGGTGCAAAGAGATATTCTGCCTATTGTGGAGGGCAGCGTGGTGAATACCAAGTACGGACCTCTTCGCACAGACCATATCCTGTTTATCGGGGCGGGAGCTTTTCATGTGGCCAAGCCCACCGATCTGATTCCCGAGCTGCAGGGGCGTTTCCCCATTCGGGTGGAACTGGAAAATCTTACAAGAGACGTTTTTGTTCAAATCCTCACCTCGACGGAAAACGCTTTGATCAAGCAGCATAAGCTTCTTTTGGAAACGGAAGGCATCAAGGTGAACTTTACCGACGAGGCGGTGGAGGAAATCGCCGACATCGCTTTTTTGATGAACGAGCAGACGGAAAACATCGGAGCCAGAAGGCTGCATACGGTCATGGAAAATCTTCTTGAGGAAATTTCCTTTCAGATTTCCGATATGGAAGAAAAAGAAATCGTGATCGACCGGGATTATGTGAAAAACCAGCTGAAGGATCAGACGAGAATCAACGAAGTCGACAAGTATATTTTATAGCCGGCCGAGCCGGAATCGGGGGAGTAGGAAGTATGGAAGAATTGCTGGCAAAGATCAGAAAGCTCAACTGGATTTTGCAGGAAAGAGGAGAGGATGTGTTTTCCTTTGACGAGCTTTGCGAAATCCTCAGCACTTTAATGAACGCGAACGTTTATATCATGGGAAGAAAGGGCAAGGTGCTGGGTTCTCATTATACCATCCGGACAGACAGCGCCACCATTTTGGACGATGAAACCGGGGAAGAGATCCTTCCTGCCGAGTATCGCAAGAACCTGATGGAAATCGAAGAAACCATGGTGAACGTTCAAAAAGAGGACGCCCTGAAGATTTTCACAAATGAATGGAATACCTATGATAAGCTGACAATGCTGATTCCGGTTTACGGCGGCGGACAGAAGCTGGGGGTTTTGATTTTTGCCCGCTACGACATCCCCTTTGAAACCAGCGATGTGATCCTGGGCGAATACGGCGCCACCGTCATGGGCGTGGAGATCGAAAGGCGGCAAAACAGAGAAATCGAAAATGACGCCAGAAAGCGGGCGGTGGTGCAAATGGCCATCGGCACCCTTTCCTATACGGAAATCGAAGCGGTCCAGCAGATTCTTTCCGAGCTTCAGGGAGACGAGGGCCTGGTAGTGGCAAGCAAGATCGCCGACCGTTCCAAAATCACCCGCTCTGTGATCGTCAATGCGCTGCGTAAGCTGGAAAGCGCCGGAGTGATCGAATCCAGATCCCTCGGAATGAAGGGGACCCATATCAGGATCATCAACAGCAAGCTGAAAAATGAGCTGGAACGCCTTGAAATGTAAAAGGCAAATCCCTGCTTCGGAGAAAACCCCGCAAAGCATTTCCCGGAATGCGCCTCCGGCTTCAAAGTCCGGGAAAAAACCGGCCGGATCATCCAATCATCACCCTTTCCGCCTGGAGCGGAAAGGGTATTTTTTATCCTGCCTCCGGGAACCCTCCCCCCTTCCTTTACATAGGATGAACGGAAAAGGGAGGACGATAATGAGAGGCATTGGATTTGCGGGAGTACGGCGAAAAAGAGCGGCAAAGGGCGGGCCAGGCAGAATGCGGAAAGACAAAATGCTGCGCCGGGGCATATTTTGGGCGCTGCTTTTGCTTTTTTTATGGGGCGGCTATCTGTGGCTTGACGGGGCTGTCAGGCCTGTATTGGCCCAGACAGCCCAGGTCCAGATCCAGGAAATGCTTTCTGTCGCAGTGAATGACGCTGTCAGGGAGCAGTTTATGGAGGAGGGGGGAAAATGGGATTTTTTTCAGGCGCAGAAGGGGGAGGACGGAAGCATTCTCTATCTTAGCGCCGACACGGCTTCTATCAATCTTTTTACAGCCTCGCTGACGGAAAGGATCCATGAAAACATACAGTCTCTGGAGGAGGAATGGATCAAGGTCCCTCTGGGCAGTATACTGGGCAGCGAGCTGCTTTCCCAGAACGGGCCCAGCCTGCGGCTGAAGGTAAAGCCCCTGGGAACGGCGAGGATCGAATACCAAACGGATTTCACCCAGGCGGGCATCAATCAGACCCGGTGCCAGATCCAGCTTACGGTTACCAGTCAGGCGAAGCCTCTGATCCCCTTCGCAGGGCAGCCGGTGACCTGCAATCTTCGCATACCCGTGGCGGAAGCGGTGATCGTGGGAGATGTACCCGGCGCATATGTGAATCTGGGCTGGGGCGCAGGCGGCGCGGGAAATGACAAGGGCAGGTAAACAAGAGCCAGGGGAGGCGCTGGTAAAGAAGAGCCGGCTGTGATACAATGAGGGACAGAAAAACAAAGGATGTGAGAAGAATGCGCCAGGAAAATGAAAACACCGGATCGGATTGTCAGAGGGCGATCCTTGTAGGGATACAGACCGAAAATGAGGATTTTGACTATACGATGAAAGAGCTCATGCAGCTTGTGGAGGCGGCGGGGCTTTTGACGGCAGGCGTCCTGACCCAAAAAGCTTCCCAGATCCATCCCGCCTATTATATGGGAAAGGGTAAACTGGAGGAACTGAAAGAGGCCTGCGAAGCCCTGGAAGCGGATCTGGTGGTTTTCAACAATGAGCTTTCCGGCAGACAGATCCGGAATCTGGAAGAGGAAACCGGGGTCAAGGTCATCGACAGAACGATTTTAATACTGGATATTTTCGCAAGCCGCGCGGTGTCAAGGGAAGGGAAGCTTCAGGTAGAGCTTGCCCAGCTGCAATACAGGATGCCCAGGCTGGTGGGTTTTGGAAAAGCGCTTTCCGGACAGGGGGCGGGGATCGGTACCCGGGGCCCGGGGGCAAAGAAGCTCGAAACCGACAGGCGTCACATCGCCAGGAAAATGAACGAGCTGGAAAAAGAGATCCGGCAGGTCAGGGAAAACCGCAAGGTACAGCGGGCCAGAAGGGAAAAAACAGGCATTCCGGTGGTGGCCATCGCCGGCTATACCAATGCGGGAAAATCCACTTTGATGAACGCTCTTTTGAAAATCGGGGAAAAGGAAGAAAAAAGCGTTTTTGCCAAGGACATGCTCTTTGCTACCCTGGACACCGCCCAGCGCAGCATCAGCCTGGATACAAACGAGGAATTCCTTTTGATCGATACGGTAGGCTTTGTAAGCAGATTGCCCCATACCCTGGTCAGCGCTTTTCGTTCCACCCTGGAGGAGATCCTTTATGCGGATCTGATCCTGCATGTGGTAGACGCTTCCTTCCCGGGACACGAAAAGAACCGGGAGGTGGCGGATCGGGTTTTGAACGAAATCGGAGCGGGGGGCATCAGGCGGATTTATGTATACAACAAGATCGACCTTGTGGACAACTGGGAGGATCTTTTGCCGGCAGGGAAAAACTGTCTGTACATTTCCGCCAAAACCGGACGGAATATGGACAGCCTGGTGGAAGCCATACGGGAAGGGCTGTTTTCCGGCAGGGTCATCACGGAGCTGATGATTCCCTATGCCAGGGGAGACGTAAGCGGATATATCTGCCGGAACTGCCGGGTGCTGCATATGGAGCACCGGGAAGAGGGAACCTATTTTGAGGCGGAGCTTTCCAAGGAGGATTTCGGCAGATTGCGCCCCTATCATATCTGAAAGAAGAAAAAAGGAGCGAAAGAGAAAGGAGCAAAGAGAGTAGGCAAGGGATGGCAAACAGATATAAAACGGTCAGAGGTGAGGCGGAAGGTCAGCTGGTAATCGAAAAATCAAAGTTTATCGCAGCTATCCGGCCTGTGGAAAACCAGGAGGAGGCGGAAGCCTTTCTTTCCGAGGTCCGCTCCCGGCATTGGAGCGCGACCCATAACGTGCCTGTGTATTTGCTGGGAGAACGCTTTGAGATACAAAAATACAGCGATGACGGAGAGCCTTCCGGGACGGCGGGCGTCCCGGTGCTGCAAATGCTGATGAAAGAGGGCATTACCAATGTGGCGCTTGTGATCACCCGGTATTTCGGCGGTATCAAGCTGGGAACCGGCGGTCTGGTGAGAGCCTATACGTCGGCCGCAAAGGAAGCTTTGGAGAAGGCGGGCATCGTCCAGGTAAAGGATATGGATGTGATCCTTGCCAGGGTGGGCTATACCTATCACGGAAAGCTGGAAAACCTGGCGCAGAAGGGGGAATTCATCATTCGCCATACGGTCTTTGAGGATGAGGTGAAGCTGGAGATCCTCTCTGATCCGGAGCGGACAGAGGGGGTGAAAACCCTTTTATCGGAGGTTACCTCCGGAAGCTGGCGGCTGCTGGAGGAAAAACAGGAGCTGGAGCGGATCCCCCTGAAAACCTGAGGTTTTTGGAAAATCCCAATCCGGGCTCGCCGCCGGGACGGAGAGCTGCCTTTAGCTTTTTGGGCCTTTGGATTTTGCGTTTGGCTTTCGAAAAAGCTCAAAACAGCCGATCAGTAAAAGAAACAGGGCAAAAAACTTCCGCAGAAGGGAAGGGTCAAGGCGCAGGGCCAGAAAAGCCCCGGCCGCCGCTCCAATAAGGCCAAAGAGGATAAGCGGCTTTGCCTGCCCGGTATCCACGCTGCCTTTTTTGCGATGGATCACCAAAGCCGCCAGAGCGGCGGGAAGAAAAACCACCAGATTGACCCCCTGCAGCTGCTGCTGGGTAAGGGAAGAAACCAAAGCAAGGGCGGGAATCAAAATGGTTCCTCCGCCGATGCCCATGCCTGTGATGATGCCTGAGGCAAGTCCTGTAAGAAATAAAAGCATAATAATAGATTCTCCTTGCCGGGTGATAGGTGCGGGCTGTTTTATGTACGGCTTTCGGCCCCGGCGGTGTCCTGGGCCTTTGTTTTTTTGCCGGGAAAAGGGGACTATCCCAAAAGCATGCGGATGGCGGCAAATATCATGACCAGGCCGAAAAGCTTGTTTAGAATGCCGGAGGGCAGCTTTTTCAAAAGGACGGCGCCCAGGGCGCTGCCGATGATGCTGCCCGCGCCTACGGGCAATATGACGCTCCACACCAGGGAGCCATGAAAAAGATACATCAGCGTACTGAGCGCCGATAAGGGCAGGATGACCGCCAGAGCCGTGGCGTGGGCCCTGTGCTCCTGCAGCTTTTGAAAATATTCCAAAGCCGGAACGATAACGGTTCCGCCTCCCGAGCCCAGAAGTCCGTTGAGAAAACCGGCGGCAAGGCCGATTATGGCGCGTTTCATAAAACATCCTCCTTCAAAAGAGGCCAGCATGGGTCTTCTTGCTGACAGCTTTCCCCTTATGAGAAAATCCATACGCCAAAAGAGGATCCTTTTAAAGAAAAGGTAAAAAAGCCTTGAAAAAGGAGAAAATCTCTCCAAAAGGGAAATCGGAATTTTTCCCATGAGAGAGGAAAAAATGTGTAAAGTGGTGTTGACAAAGGGCTGATCATTTGCTATATTTATATGGCTGGTTCTTGTTGAGCCATGAAATCACAGAGCTTAAGGCCCCATGGTCAAGCGGTTAAGACACCGCCCTTTCACGGCGGTAACCCGGGTTCGAGTCCCGGTGGGGTCACCATTTAAAAATCATTGACAAAACGTATAAGATGATGTAAAATTCATTTATGTGTCAGGTAAATCAACGTGGGGGCATAGCTCAGCTGGGAGAGCACCTGCCTTACAAGCAGGGGGTCATAGGTTCGATCCCTGTTGCCCCTACCATTTTATGAGGCCTGGTAGTTCAGTTGGTTAGAATGCCAGCCTGTCACGCTGGAGGTCGTCGGTTCGAGCCCGATCCAGGTCGCCAACTTTTTTCCGGCACATTTACCTGCTAGCGTGGCTCAACGGTAGAGCAGCTGATTTGTAATCAGCAGGTTGGGGGTTCGATTCCCTTCGCTAGCTCCATTTTTATCGAGGGATTCCCGAGTGGCCAAAGGGGGCGGACTGTAAATCCGTTAGCTAAGCTTTCGATGGTTCGAATCCATCTCCCTCGACCAATTTATGCGGAAGTGGCTCAGGGGTAGAGCATCGCCTTGCCAAGGCGAGGGTCGCGAGTTCGAATCTCGTCTTCCGCTCCATTTTCAAAAAGGAAGTGTCACCGGGCATTTCCTCATAGCAAGCGGATGTAGTTCAATGGTAGAACTTCAGCCTTCCAAGCTGATAGCGTGAGTTCGATTCTCATCATCCGCTCCAAATACGGGCTCATAGCTCAGTTGGATAGAGCAACGGCCTTCTAAGCCGTGTGTCCGGGGTTCGAATCCCTGTGGGCTCGCCATTTTTTTTCTAACGATGATGGGGTATAGCCAAGCCGGTAAGGCAACGGACTTTGACTCCGTGATTCGTAGGTTCGAGTCCTGCTACCCCAGCCATAGGACCCATTAGCTCAGTCGGTAGAGCACTTGACTTTTAATCAAGGTGTCCCGCGTTCGAATCGCGGATGGGTCACCAATTTATTAAAAGTCCTATTTTTTTTATAGGCAAAATCATGGGCAGACGTAGCAGGTCACCGGGCCACAGAACTGCATACAGTGAATGTTGGAGAGGTATCGAAGTGGTCATAACGAGGCGGTCTTGAAAACCGTTTGTCCGAAAGGGCGCGTGGGTTCGAATCCCACTCTCTCCGCCAAATATGGAGAAGTACTCAAGTGGCTGAAGAGGACGGTTTGCTAAACCGTTAGGCTGGGTTTACTGGTGCGAGGGTTCGAATCCCTCCTTCTCCGCCAAAGAAGCACCGTAGTTTTGATACGATGGGTATCAGGGCTGTGGTGCTTCTTTCATTTTAAAATCAGCGTATATATTGCTCTTGTCCGCACAATAGAGTATAATGGAGACAAAGAAGAAGAATACACAAATCCCGAAAGGAGTATTGGATATGGCAAAGTCGGCAAATCTGTATGCGCGTATTGAGCCGGATGTTAAGGAACAGGCGGAAGCCATCCTCAGCGCCCTGGGCATCCCGGCGTCCAATGCCATCACCATGTTCTACAAGCAGATCATTCTCCGGCGGGGATTGCCCTTCGAGGTAAAGCTTCCGGAGCATCCGCAGAATGTAAGCCGAATGACCGCCGAACAACTGGATATGGAACTGGAGAAGGGCTACGTCCAAATGAAAGCCGGGCAAACCATCTCGGCAAAACAGGCGTTTGACGAACTGCGGGGAGAACGGGGCGTATGAGCTATGAGGTGAGGCTGACCCCGGAAGCAAAGCACGATCTGTGGGAAATCTACCGCTACATTGCAGTGGAGCTGCGGTCGGAGCAAAGCGCCAATGGTCAGCTGGAGCGCTTGGAGGAGAACATCCTCAAGCTGGATGAGATGCCGGAACGGTTTCGGGTCTACTGCCGAGAACCATGGCGCAGCCGCAACCTCCGGGTCATGCCGGTGGACAATTATCTGGTGTTCTACATCCCAAACCATCAGATAAAAACCGTCACGGTGCTCCGGGTCATGTATGGAGGACGGGATATTGACGCCCAGCTTGGCAATATTTCGAGGTGAGATGGTTTTTGTTTCATTCATTCCATCTAACGCCGAAGAGGGATCATTTACATCGCAATTAGGGCCATTTGCCATATAAGAACGCTGATAAAGATAGGGTCTGTGTCTTTATCAGCGTTCTCGCTTTTTGACCGAAGCTCCGCACAAGCCCTTGATACAACGGCATTGCTGTATCTTATCGTGTAAGCGCGCCTTTTGGCGCCGACGCCCTTAAAAAGGCCGCTAGCCGTTTACTTATATCGGCGGCACCAACCAGGCAGTCCATACATCTTCCGAAATACGGGGGCTCAAATTTCGGCGGCTAAGGCCTTAGCCTGGTCTGAAAAAGGGGCAGTCCCGGCGCTTGAGGGCGCCTGATTTTTGAGAGACTGCCTTCAATAACAGACAGGCTATTGCAATCTTTCCCTCCTGTAGATAAAATGGTAATAAAAATAAGATGGGGGCAAAGGCCTGCGGTGCGCTTTTGAATGTAAAGGGCGCCGAAAAAGGGGAAAAGCCTTTGCGGGAATTGGCTTTGTCAGAAAGGATCCAGCTTATGGAAAAGCCCGGGGAAAAAATAAGGACGCTTTTTAAGGAAAGAAAAAAACGACAGCGGTTTCCATTGCGGTCCTGGCGGTGTTAGCCGCCGCTGTCCTTGGCGCCTTCGGAGTGATCACATACGGAGTGAATCAGTACATGGACGAGGTGATCGAGGACAATATCAGAGGCATGAATCGCCGCAGCACCATCGCCATGCGGGAAAAAATCGATTCCCGGATCAACACTCTGAGCCTTCTTGCCGAAAAAGCGGCCGGGGTGGATTCCGCCGCCAAAGCCCGGGATGTGCTGGAGCCCTATGTAGAGCGGTATCGGCTGTATAAAATGATCATGATTTTCCCTGATGGAACCCAGTGGGTATCCGACGGCACCCTTCGCCATGATCAGGGAGAAGCCTTTTACGCCCCCTGCTTTCAGGGAGAGAACGTGGTGACAAAGGCTTACCCTTCGAAAATCGGGGAGCAAATGGTGAATTATATCGGGGTGCCGGTGTGGAAGGATGGAAAGGTCTGGTGCGCCCTGGTGGCCAGCTACGAATCCGGCGATTTTGCTGAGATCATGAATATGGGCATGTTTTTTGAAGATGCCATGACCATCGTTTTAGACGAGAAGGGCAAGTGCATTACGGATCTGTCCAGGTCCGCAGACCAGACCTACCGGGGCGTATTGGAGGCGATAAACGATAATGAAAGCATCCTTCCTCCGAAAATCATGAAAACAAAGGGCTATTTTTCCTTTTCTTATGAGAATGTAAAATATGTGGCCTATATGACGGAGCTGGGGTATAATGACTGGTATCTGATGAGCTTTTTCCGGTGGGACACAGCTACTGCGGCGGTGCAGGATGTAAAGAACTTTGTGAGCTTTGTTACCTTGATCCTGCTGGGCCTTCTGACGGCTGCGCTGGGGCTTTTGATCCGCATGTTTGGACGCTATCAGAAAAAAATCAACCGGATCGTCTTTGAGGATACGCTGACCGGAAAAAAGAATTATCCATATCTGCGGCAAAGAGCGGAAGAGTGGAGAGGGTTTTCTTCAAAAACCCTTGCGGCTATCGATATCAACGATTTTAACATGATCAACAGCGCCTTTGGGACCCAAACCGGCGACAAGCTG